>CAXBFT010000247.1:0-3346 GCA_963974945.1 uncultured Alphaproteobacteria bacterium | reverse complement strand
TAAAGCTCATATCCGCGCTTTTGCGCTTCCATGGCAAGGGCGAAGGAACTGTCCTTATCAATATGTATATTATCGATAGGATCCATCTGAATTGCGATTTTTAGGCTCATAAGACTCACTTTTGTTGCTTTTCTTAGCGTTTTATACTAGCACTTAACACGAAAAGAAATAATAGAGATTGAAATAACTGTATGAAGTTTGAAGATTTAGGTTTGAGCCAGCATATTCTGGATGCTATTAAGGACTGTGGGTATGATACCCCAACCCCGATTCAGGAAAAAGCGATTCCCCATATTTTGATGGCACGTGATGTCGTTGGATTAGCACAAACGGGTACGGGTAAGACGGCTGGCTTCACTTTGCCAATGATTGAGATTCTTGCGGGTGGTCGCGCAAAGGCTCGTATGCCGCGCTCTTTGATCCTTTCGCCTACGCGTGAACTTGCGGCGCAGATTGCGGATAACTTTGATACCTATGGTAAGAATTGTAAGCTTACAAAGGCATTGCTCATTGGTGGATCATCAATGGAAGAGCAGATTAAAATCATGGAGCGGGGCGCGGATGTTCTGATTGCTACGCCCGGACGTTTGCTTGATTTATTTGAACGCGGTAAGATCTTGCTTAATGATATTAAAATTCTTGTGATTGATGAAATATGCTCGCTCTTGCCGCCAATGCGTCAGACTTTATTGTTTTCCGCAACAATGGCACCTGAGATTAAAAAGCTGACAGCAAAATTCTTAAGTAACCCAAGAGAGGTGGCCGTTGACGCCCCCGCATCTACGGCGATTACGGTTGAGCAGTTTCAGGTCAATGTGTCTCCTAAAAATAAAAATTCGGTTTTAGAAAAGATCTTAAAACAAGAACATGTGCAAAATGCATTTATTTTCTGTAATCGCAAACGTGATGTGGATGCCGTTGGGACTTGGCTTAAGGGCAAAGGTTATAAAGCACGCGCAATGCATGGCGATATGGCGCAATCTGCACGCACGCAGACATTGGACCAATTTAAAAGCGGTGAAGTGACTTTATTAGTCTGTAGTGACGTGGCCGCGCGCGGTATTGATGTCAGTTCGGTTTCGCATGTTATTAATTATGATGTTCCTTTTAACCCCGATGACTATGTTCACCGTATTGGCCGTACGGGTCGTGCGGGTGAAAAGGGGCGAGCATGGATGTTGGTCACAAAGAATGATGATAAGTTCCTTGATTCTGTGATTAAACGCATTGGTAAGCCAGTTGAAGTGATTGAAATTGATGGCTCGAACTCTTCTTCTGGTGATGATAATGGATCAAAAGCTCGAAGCTCTAAACCGGCGCCCAAGGCAAAAGATTTACCGGAGAAGAAAACAGCGCGCACCGCTGATAATGAACAGAAAAGTAAGGCACCGAATAAAAAGCCTACACGCTCACCAAAGCCTGAGCTTTTAGACGAAGATCCAAATGCCGCAGGTTTCGGCGATGAAGTACCGGCATTTTTTAAAATGTAAATGTGAGTATGTAGGGGCGTATAGGTCATGGCTATATTGACTTTATGCCTCTAAGCCTCAAGACTGTATAGAGTTGATTCTAATAACAAAATAGTTCTGTTTCATGAAATCTAAAACTTTACAAAAAATAGCAGTTTTTTCTACGGCTTTAGCAGTGCTTTCTTTTGGGGGCACGGATGTTGGCGCACAAAATAGCGATGCGCCTGTTGATTTACAAGCTGATCGCTTGGTTCATGATGAAAATGGTCAAACTGTTACCGCTATTGGTGATGTGGTTCTGATACAGGACGGGCGCACTGTCAAGGCCGATGAGATTGTCTATAATTTGACGGCTGATACGGTTGTTGCAACAGGGCACGTCGAATTTACAGATGCTAATGGTGATCAACATAATGCAAACCGCGCCGAATTTAATGATGCTTTAAAAGATGGTTTTGTTGAAGGACTTCAATCTTTCTTGGTTGATGGATCACGGTTTCAGGCATCAACTGGTCATCATGTTGAAGGTGATAAAACCGTGATGAAGGATGCGTTTTATACGCCGTGTGAAACATGTAAAGACAATCCGGATGAAACGCCTCTTTGGCAGATTCGTGCCTCGGAAGTGGAGCATGATACGGTGAATAAAAAAATAAAATATCATAATGCGCGTTTTGAAATTAAAGGTGTGCCGGTTGCGTATATGCCATATTTTGCCCATGCTGATGGCACAGTGACGCGTAAAAGCGGGTTTTTAACACCAACCGCCGGTTTTAGCAGTGATTTAGGAGCATTTGTAGAAAGTAGCTATTATTGGTCTATTGCACCTGATAAAGATTTAACCGTCGGTACGCGTGTGATGACAGGCGGCACGCCATTGGGGTTATTGGAATGGCGACAAAGATGGGATAACGCCTCTTTAAAGGTAAATGGTAGCTTTACCTATTCTGATCGTTATATCCGTCAATCAGGTCAGAGCGTGTCTCGGGATGATGAATTGCGAGGTCATATTTCTGCTGATGCAAAATGGGACATTAATAAAAAGTGGCGCAGTGGTATAAAGGTTGATATTGCGTCTGATGATCAATATATGCGCCAATATGATTTTGACAGCGATGATGTTCTTCATAATGAAATGTATGTAGAGCGTTTTTCAGGGCGGAATTATGCATCCGGTCGTATTCTTGCTTTTCAAGATTTAAGAATTGAAGAAAACAGGCAGGATCAACCTCATATTTTGCCCGAACTGGAAGCAAGTTTCATAGGTGAACCGAATAATATACCGATTATAGGTGGTCGTTGGTCTGCGGATATGTCTGTTTTAGGGCTGTTGCGCGATGGTGATGAACAAGATTTGAATCGTATTCATTCTGAATTAGGGTGGCAACGTCGATTGGTCTCTGATTATGGGGTGGTTACGGTTTTGGATGCTAATATGCAAGGTACATTTTATGATGTACATGACCGCACCGGTTCCGTTGGTAATTCTCTTCTTGATGGAAGTTCCACGGAAGAAAGATTGTTTGGGTATCTTAATGGACAGGTTTCGTATCCTATGGCTAAACAGATTAAGAATGCGCAAATCTTAATAGAGCCAATGGCTTCTGTTACTCTTTCTCCTAATATTCGCCGTGATAATGATATTCCCAATGAGGATAGCCAAGACGTGCAAATTGATACGCTTAATATATTTGAGGCAAGTCGTTTTCCTGGTATTGATGGCGTGGAGGATCGCTCTCATGTAACATATGGTATGCGTACAGGTGTTTATGGCGATGAGGGAAGCTATGGTAATGTCTTTTTGGGGCAGAGCTATCGCTTGGAAGAATCTGAAAACCCATTTGCCGAAGGGTCCGGGCTAAACGAACAAGACTCAG
>CAXBFT010000246.1:0-3377 GCA_963974945.1 uncultured Alphaproteobacteria bacterium | reverse complement strand
GATATTAAAAAGACTGGAAAAACAGCCAGGGTGCATCCTATTGCTCTTTTTGATTGTTCAGTGATCCCTGATAAACCTAAGCCAGAGGCTATTATGCGCCTTGCCAGGTGGGTTGCTGATCATGGTATGGATTCTGAAGAGCTTGATTACAAGGCTACGCGAGAGCTCCTTTTAGGCAATCCGCCCAATCCCGCTGGCGATACAATTCAAGCAGATAGTTTGCTAGATAAATCGATAAAATGGATATTAGCTCTTAATCGCAGCGTCCTTCCTATTCAGGGCCCTCCAGGGGCAGGGAAAACCTTCACTGGTGCGCACATGATTATAGAGCTTGTTCAGCAGGGCAAAAAAGTGGGTGTTACAGCATTAAGCCATAAGGTTGTTCGTAACCTTATGCTGGGTGTTGAAAAACACGCCAAGGAGCAACAGGTTAAAATTGATTGCTTGCAAAAAGTAAGCTCAAAATTTGAGGATGAATCTGAGATAGTTGAAGTGAAAAACAATGCGGCTGTTTTTAAGGCTTTAGGTGATGGTAGCGCGCAAGTTTTTGGAGGAGTGCCATGGCTATGGGCAGCTGAAGGTATGGCAGACGCTGTTGATGTTTTGTTTGTTGATGAAGCCGGGCAGCTCTCTCTAATTGATACATTGACAGTTTCTCAAGCAGCAAAAAGCCTTGTGCTCTTGGGAGATCCACAGCAATTGCAGCAGCCTTTACAAGGCTGCCATCCCTCTGGAACGGAAGTATCGGCCCTCGATCACATACTCAAGGGCGAAGAAACAATTCATGAGGATAAAGGATTGTTCTTGGATACAACATGGCGCATGCATCCTAATGTTTGTGAATTTATATCAAAGGCGTTTTACGATAACCGTCTGGCATCTCAAGAAGATCTTCATAAACAGCTACTGTCTCATACTGGAGAGTATGATGGTGCAGGGCTTCACTACATTCCAGTCAAGCATGACGGGAACCAAAGCAGATCTATTGAAGAAGTTGAGGTTATCAAAGAGTTGATTGGCTCACTTGTAAAAACTGGCTCTCAATGGACAAATAAAAAACAAGAGACAAAAGATCTGGATCTAAGCGATATCCTGATTATCGCACCTTATAATTATCAAGTATCAGCTTTGAGAGAATCCTTGCCTTCGGGCGCTAAGGTTGGAACGGTTGATAAATTCCAAGGTCAAGAAGCACCAATCGTTATATTCTCGCTAACAACATCATCTGTTGAAGATGCGCCAAGGGGCATGGAATTTCTTTACAGCCTGAATAGGTTAAATGTCGCTGTTTCAAGAGCGAAAACGGCCACTGTTTTAGTGGGTAGTCCTGAATTGTTTGAGCCAGACTGTCAATCTCCGCGTCAGATGAGGCTGGCTAATGCATTTTGTGGTTATCTTGAGCATGCAAGAGTAACCAAACATAATACAGGTAAGACTTAATGCCTAAGTTTCATGAAATTCCAATAATGGGAACGTTTGCTTACAAAGCTGAGGAACTCATAGATAGCGGACAATTAAAACATGGTGATTTTGTATCTTTAGAACATGAGCCAGAAAATTCTTATGATAGCAATGCTGTTAGCGTCAAAATTAAAGGTAAGAAAATTGGATACATACCTAAAAATATCGCAGAAGCAATTTGTAATCAGGACTTTAGTAAGTTTAACATTAAAGTTCAAAATGCTGGAAAGAATAAAGATAACGTTTATGTGATTGTTAAAATACCAGATAATTTCTTCCCAAAAAACACCGTTTATAAAAACCTTAATCAGCGCATTAGTGACAGCCTTGGTATAGCTGGAATCTATGTAATTAGGAACTCACTAAATAGTATGGAGTATATAGGACAATCATGCGACATTGGGAAAAGATGGAAGGATCACGTTGATGACTTAAAAAAGAATTCTCACCCTTCAAAAAAGTTGCTTAAAGCTTTTTGGCAATATGGAATAGATGTTTTTGAGTTTGAAATTTTAGAGCGGTGTTCAGAGGAGCTCGATAGGCTGGATTTGGAAAAGCATTATATTCTTCAAATTTAAAAAACAAAGATTGCGACGCAAATATATCAAATTATTCAGGTCAGTCAGAAACTTACGATCAAGAAAATCATCAGAATTACAAAAATAAAACACCCGCAATTATTGTAAGCTTTATTATACTGTTGGTTTTGATATTATTGTCCTATTCTTAATAACTGAGTGCAAAGTTTAGTTTAATTATCCTTGAGAATATCCTTGCTGATGTCTTTGAGTGCGATCAGAGAAATCCTGCATGTCACGGTATGTCGCAATATCTTGTCTAAGCTCTTGCATGGTTTTGTAATGATTTTCGCGTTTGGATTGGACATGCATCTGTAATCTACTGCGCTCTTCTAATTGCTTTTCGATCACGGCTTGCTTTTCATTTCCATCACGGCGCTCACACCGGACAGTTTCTAGCTCATTAAGCCTGCGGATTTTTTGGTAAACGCCTGTAATTCTGTGCCATAACCCCATAAATCCATGCGGCAAGCGTTCAGAGCGCTTGTTTTCTTCCTGTGTCCAGCGCTCATTATGCTGCATTCTCAATTCTTGACGTTCATTTTGATAGCGATCTTTTAATGTTGTGATTGCGCGTTTTAGAGGTTCACGATCCTTCTCAAGTTTTTTCTTAGCCTCGGCAATATATTCATCAACCTTTTGCGTCATTTTCTGTGAAATTTCTTTCTTCACTTCTTCAGTAGAAGGCAAGTCCTTCGGATCGCCCAGCTTTTCTTTCAGCTCTTTTGTCTTTACGCCTGACCATCTGGAAAGGGAATAAATTTCTCCTTTGTAATCCACCGCGACATAGCCGCGCCGATCACCACGCGCTAGCCAAAACCCATGTTCACGCAGCGCGTTGCTGTAAGCGACTTTATTGTCTGATACTTCCCATGTGTTTTTGAAAAGCGTTTTGAGGAGGCGCGGGTCTTCCTGCGTTCTTTTTGCTTGTCGCCATTCCTTACGTGAAAAGTTTAAGGGATTGCTATATGCCTTATTCAGAAAGCCTTTTGGGACATCCCACCCATATTTCAGGTATGTGTCTTTGGATATGTCGTTTAGTTTTTGCTTGTAGAACGGCAGGTTGATGGCCGTCATGCTTTCAGAGTCAATGCGTGACCACACGCAATGCGCATGCCGCCGTCCTTCTTTTTCATGAAAGACCATAATGCGCGGTTGATTTTCCAAGCCTAGTTTTTGTTCGATATCATCTAAGGCTTGCTCAAAATACTCAACCGGCACTTTTTCGTTGTGCGGGGGATTGAGAGAAACAGAAAACATAAATTGACTACATTTTGTTCCTCTGGCTGATGCATGCATTTCATGGAAAGCTTTATGTACGTCATCCGATAAAAAGCC
>CAXBFT010000245.1:0-3379 GCA_963974945.1 uncultured Alphaproteobacteria bacterium | reverse complement strand
CTTCATATTGAAGAAGGTCTTGCTTAACTTTCGTTGGGTTTGCATCAGGTAAATCAACTTTGTTAATGGCGATGATGATAGGAACACCGGCCGCCTTTGCGTGGCTGATTGCCTCAATAGTTTGTGGCATGATAGAGTCATTGGCCGCAACAACAATCACAACAATATCGGTAACATTCGCACCACGCGCACGCATTTCTGTGAAGGCCGCATGACCGGGAGTATCAAGGAATGTAATTTTATCACCACCTGATAGTGTAACCTGATATGCACCAATATGCTGTGTAATACCACCAGCTTCGCCCGCGACAACATCTGTTTCACGCAAAGCATCCAAAAGTGATGTTTTACCATGGTCAACATGCCCCATAATCGTAACAACAGGAGGACGATCTACCAAATCTTCTTCTTTATCTTCATAATTATCAAGGCCAATCTCAACATCTGCTTCCGTAACGCGGCGCACTTTATGACCAAATTCCTCAATCAAAAGCTCTGCGGTATCTGCATCAATTGATTCTGTAGAGGTCGCCATAACGCCCATTATCATCAACGCTTTAACAACATCCTTACCAGATTCGGCCATACGATTTGAAAGCTCTTGCACCGTAATTGTTTCCGGCAAAATAACTTCACGCACACTTTTCTGTGTTGGCTCCTGGAATGGTTGTGCTGCTAATCTTGCTTTTTCACGTGCGCGACGTTGTGCAGCCAATGATGGGCCACGGTCACGTTCAAAATCATTGTTCAAAGCTTGCGTAACAGTAATTCTGCCACCGCGGCGATCCGATACCACACGAGGCGCAGCCTTTGGTTCAGCTTTTTTGATTTTATCTTTATAGCTTGTCGCAGCTGGCTCATTATCACTAAAGACTTTAGCTTTTCTAACAGGCGCTCTGCTTTGTGTATCATCAGAAGATTTATTATCGTCTGCCTGTGTTTCTTTTTCAACAGGCTGACCAATATTTGCTTTTTCTTCTTTGGCGCGTTTTGCTTCTTCGCGTTCTAGTCTTTCGGCTTCTTCCTGTGCTTCTTGTGCCTTTTTATCTTCCAAGGTCATAACACGTCTTTTTGGCAATTCTTTTTTCTTGCCTTGACCAGAAAGTGCGGCCAATAAAGCGCGTTCACGGGCGGATTTTTCATTTGTAGTCAAACTCTCATCCGTACCACCTGAACCAGATGTAGGCTTGGAGGACTGAATTGTTCTTTTACGACGAACTTCAACGGATACGTTTGAACGTGAAGCATTTCCGCCCGCATTTCCAGTTCCGCCTTTTAGACTTAAGGTCTTGCCAGACAAGCTAAGTGTCTTCGCGCCTTTATTATCTTTTTCGTCTTTTTCTTTTTGTTCAGTCATAAAGTTTCCGCCTAATTTTTTACAGAGATAGGTATACACCACAAAGGGCGTAGTTCCAAATTTTTGTTTAGTTTTAATTTTCTGCGATAAATGTCAATCACAATAAAGGGGTAAGCCCTTTCCACGTACTGCGGAAAGGGATGTTTTGTATCAAAAATGCTTGTTGTTTTGGAATAATCCAAAATTTAGCCTTTCTATCTTAACCCTAGGCATCTTTCGATGCACTATCGTCGTTTTCTGCCTCAGATTCCGATGCTGCTTTTGCCGCATCTTCTTCCGCGAACCAATGCTCACGCGCTGCCATGATAACTGTATTGGCATCTTTTTCTGTGATCGTACCTTCACCAAGGAAGTCAACT
Source organism: uncultured Alphaproteobacteria bacterium (assembly GCA_963974945.1). GTDB lineage: Bacteria > Pseudomonadota > Alphaproteobacteria > Micavibrionales > Micavibrionaceae > UBA1672. Next base: position 1,663 of record CAXBFT010000245.1, on the reverse strand, counting down.
AATTCATCAGCGGCAAGATCCGCAAGGTCATCAAGGGTTTTAATACCCTGTTCAGCCAATTTGATGATTTGGTCGGCGTTAAGGCCTTCTACTGTCATCAGATCATCTGCAATACCCAATGTGGTTCTCTTTTCCTGAAGCTCTTCAGCTTTGCTTGATAACCAGTTAATCGCACGTTGTTGAAGCTCATTAGAGATTTCTTCTTCAAAGCCTTGAATGTCATTTAGCTCATCAATTGGTGTTTCTGCAATTTCTTCAACACTAATGAAGCCTTCAGCAACAAGAAGATGCGCGATAACATCATCCACGTCCAATGCTTCGATAAACAACGCAGAGCGCGTTTTAAACTCTTCGGCGCGGCGCTCTGATTCTTGCTCTTCGGTCATGATGTCAATATCCCAACCGGTAAGCATAGAGGCAAGGCGAACATTTTGACCACGACGACCAATGGCAAGGCTGAGCTGTTCTTCGGGAACAACAACATCCATACGGTTATTTTCTTCGTCCAAAACAACTTTGGCAACGGCCGCAGGTTGTAATGCACTTACGACGAATGAACCAATGTCACTTGTCCATGGAATAATATCAACTTTCTCACCGCCAAGTTCGTTTACAACGGCTTGAACACGGCTACCGCGCATACCAACACACGCACCAACAGGGTCAATAGAGCTATCACGTGATGTCACAGCGATTTTCGCACGGCTACCCGGGTCACGAGCAACTTTTTTGATTTCGATAATACCGTCATAAATTTCCGGTACTTCCTGCATGAATAATTTAGCCATGAATTCAGGGTGTGAGCGTGAAAGAAAAATCTGCGGACCACGTGCTTCTTCACGTACTTCGTAAATAATCGCACGAATACGGTCATTTACATTTAATGGTTCGCGAGGAATGGTTTCATCACGACGAAGTAAACCCTCGGCGCGGCCTTGAATATCAATTGTGGCATTACCGTATTCAACGCGTTTAACAACGCCGTTTACAATTTCACCAACTTTATCTTTAAACTCTTCATACTGACGCGCACGCTCCGCTTCACGTACTTTTTGCATGATAACTTGTTTCGCTGTTTGTGCGGCGATACGTCCGAAATCAAGCGGCGGAAGGTCATCAATAAGAAATTCACCGAGTTGTGCATCGGGCTTAATGCGAACAGCTTGATCCAAAGTTAGCTGTGCCACTTCGTTTTCAACTTCGTCATCATTTGCGATAACTTCACGATAGCGTTTCAATGCAATGTCGCCGCTTTTACGGTCGATTTGTGCACGAATATCTTGCTCATAACCGTATTTAGAACGACCGGCTTTTTGAATTGCTTCTTCCATAGCGGAAATAACAACTTCGCGATCGATATTCTTTTCACGGGCAACCGTGTCAGCAACTTGTAAAAGTTCCATTTTATTCTCTCCTAAAGATTTGCCGTAGCTTTAATAAGTTCGTCTGTTAATACTAATTTTGCTTTTGCAACGGAACCGAACGGAATTTCAACATCCCCTGTATCTGTCGTCAAAAGAATTTTATTGTCTTTAATGCCACCAATAAAGCCACGGAATTTTTTTTGTCCGGTTTCTGATGGTGTATAGGTCTCAATTTTAGCTTCAAAACCTTTATAGTCTTCAAAATCTGTTTCTTTGGTTAGGGCTCTATCAATACCGGG
>CAXBFT010000244.1:0-3418 GCA_963974945.1 uncultured Alphaproteobacteria bacterium | reverse complement strand
GATAGCCTAACGGCCGCCTATATGCGGGGTGATCGCGAAGTGCCCATCCCTGAAAAACGCCGCAAAGGCAAAAAGGGGCAATTTATCGAAGTGATCGGAGCGAACGGAAACAACCTTAAAAATGTAAGCGCTAAATTCCCGCTTGGCACATTTACATGCGTGACGGGGGTTTCTGGGTCAGGAAAATCTACGCTAACGCTTGATACGCTTTACCGCGCGGCAAGCAAAACGCTGATGAAATCAAAAGAAGTGCCCCTACCCCACAAGGACATAAAGGGGTTTGAGCATGTCGACAAAGTTATCGACATCGACCAAAGCCCGATCGGACGCACACCAAGATCTAACCCAGCGACCTATACGGGCGCATTCGGGCCTATACGCGATTGGTTTGCAGGACTACCCGAGGCCAAAGCACGCGGATATAAGGCAGGACGCTTTTCATTCAACGTCAAGGGCGGCAGATGTGAGGCATGCCAAGGGGATGGCGTGATAAAGATTGAAATGCACTTTCTGCCTGATGTTTATGTGGAGTGCGAAACCTGTAAGGGTAAACGCTATAACCGCGAAACATTAGAGGTCAAATATAAGGGAAAATCGATTGCGGATGTTTTGGACATGACCATCGAAGAGGCTGCTGATTTCTTTGAGGCCATCCCAGCGATAAACGGCAAGATGGAAACGTTGAAAAGCGTTGGCCTGACCTATATCAAGGTCGGACAGCAGGCCAACACCCTTTCAGGTGGTGAGGCGCAACGTATTAAGCTCTCGAAAGAGCTGTCCAAACGGTCTACGGGCAAAACGCTTTATATTCTTGATGAACCCACAACGGGCCTGCATTTTGAAGATGTACGTAAATTAATGGAAGTCCTTCACACCCTCGTCGATCAAGGCAATAGCGTGATCGTGATTGAGCATAACTTGGACGTGATTAAAACCGCGGATTATATCATTGATATTGGCCCCGAAGGTGGTGATAAGGGCGGTGAAGTGGTTGGATACGGCACACCGGAAGATATTTGCAAGATAAAGCAAAGCTATACCGGGCATTTCCTGAAAGATATTTTATATAAAACCCGCGCCAAAACCGCTACAGCCGCTGAATAACTCAAAAAAACATTGTTTTACATATATATAATACTGTATACTCAAAGAAAAAATGGGTGATATGGGACGATCGGCGCATATAAAATGGATGGAAGAGAACCGTGAAAAAAATTCTTTTTCACGACAAATTTCCGAAGAATTCAACACCGCAAATGGAGAGCGCAACAACGCAACCCTCTTAGCAGGGTTGGCGCGCTTACTTGCCCCTAATTCAGCGCTTAGCGAGATGACAGGCTTACCTGATAAAGATGAGCTCCCACCACATTTACAAGACTTCATTGAAAACATTCAAGATTTTGATGATTTAGAAAAAATAGAGGCCATTCATAGCTATACATTAGAGAATTTTGAATACATCAACCCTGGCATGAACGATCAGACTACCGGAGCTAGAACGGCCCTCTTATCACAGGAAATGACTGGTGACTGTGATGACTACGCTTTTTTTGAAGCCGCCCTCATGAAATATGCAGGCATAAAAAACACAGCCATGTTTGGCGGAAACATTGAATATCAAAACGAAGATAAAACATTGTTGGATTCAGGTGGACACGCCGTTGCTTTAGCAAAAATAGATGGGCATGTTTATATGCTCGACTTGAATATAAAAGACCCGGTTCCTATGGACAAAGAATATTCTGCCGCCCCCGTCCCATTAACAAACGAAGGCGGCAGAAGCACAAGAGAAACTCTTGTGTCGATAGAAATTAAACAAGCAATGATGTTTATAGAATTTGGAAATAACAAACAAGCCTATACATGGACACATGATGATAACAAAACCAATAACAATGACACACTAAGTACAGAGCCGCAGAATAATAGCGAGACCCTAAATCCTGCTGCGGCCTCAAATATAATTGCGCCCGGGATGCCTTCCCAAAGATAAAAACACCGCCTGAAACCACATTCAATGATTAAGGGAAATTTCCCCCTTTGCAAAAGCGCAGAAAAAAGCCATGATAGCCCCATGCATAATACCGTAAACGACAAACTCACCGCCGAGTTCAAAAAGAACCTCAAAGCCATTCTTGAGGAACGTAAGGACAAAACCAACCCAAAAAAACTCTCAATTGAGGCCGGCTTGGGCGAAACCGCCATACGCGACATCCTGCAAAACCGCTCATCCAGTCCAAAATTGGAAACAATTCATAAAATAGCAGAAGCGCTTAACATTCCTGTCTACCGACTCATCCCATCAATGATCGATCAATCTTATGAGGAGCTGGCAAATTTACGCGAAGAGAATCGTATCCTGCGTGAAGCAGTTGGCGGAGACTTTGAAGACCTAAACGCCCTAAAAAAAGCAGCAAAAGAGCGCAGAAAGAAAAAATAACAACTCAAATTACCATTTAAAAACAATAAGGTAGAGAGTTCAGTCCTTAACCCCCCCTCGTATGTGATTTTTCACATTGACAAACACCTCAGATAATGTGAAAAATCACATATGCTAGCATGGTATGCCCATGGGCAGAGCGCTCCCTTTCCCACACACTTAAAGGGAGCGCTCACCTTTTCAATTGAAAAAATTTTAAGTAAAATAAGAATCGTTTAAGGCTGCTTATATTGAATAGCCCCTATAAAAGTAGACAGCTTGCAGTGTATAAATTAGAAGTAAGGAGACTACGATGCCCAGAATACGTTACACAGAAGAATTAAGTTAAGGACCGAGGATACTTAGTTAATCATGTATCCGAACGTCTAGGGATAAGCACAAAATCGCTTTATGCAGAGCAACAGCCTTAAAAAACTGTTTTCTGCTTCATCGGCTCTAGTTTTTATTTGATTTCTTTCTTTGCCTGAACGGGATCAATGTTATCTCTGATTAGCTTTCTCGCCCCCCCCTTTTTTTCTCTTGCTTCTAAAAGATATATTTCAGAATAAACACCAATAGCAAGCTTGTATGACTTTTCTTTAGACTTGGCATTCCTGCATTGTATGTCTGCTAGCTTCATTTGGAGGCCCCTAACTTTATTATATTTTAACATGCCCCCAATTATTACCCCATTTTTTCTGGATACCCCCCCCACATGAGGGCGAACATTAAAACACAACAACGGTAGAAAAAGCGTTACTAGCTAATGATTACATGGTCTTTGGCGGATGTAAACAAAGGGTAACGATAAGTAAAGTGGTGCCCCCAGCGAGACTTGAACTCGCGTTTCCATGCCAATAAATCATTACAAAACAGTTGCTTAATAGCACCCTGTGGATTCATGTGTAACACTATTGTGTAACACTTTTCAAGCATCTAATTCCATCTCCACACTCAACTTAAGTTATAATGTAATTAACTAATTACCCCGTTATGATT
>CAXBFT010000243.1:0-3446 GCA_963974945.1 uncultured Alphaproteobacteria bacterium | reverse complement strand
CCCCGCTTGCGTGATTTACGATGAGGCAGAAAATCGCCTTCACGCGCAAAAAGCCATCCTTGCATGGTGCTTGGAAAATACCGGTGTGACGTTACAAAAACCACTTGGATTTTAAACAATAAAAAGCCCTCATAATAGATTAAGGGCTTTTTATTATATATGAGCGAACGCTATTAAAGGCTTACGCCGTAAATTCCATTCCATCATTATTCAGTGTGGCCTCAACCACTGCGCGGATTTTCTGCATATTGCGAGAGTAATCATCAGAGCGATAAATATCTGCGTGGATTTTTTTCAGCTCATCCTTGGAATAGAGAAAACTATCATACCCATAGGTCAGGCTCATTTTACCTTCACCTGAAACACGAAATTCCGCTACTAATTCATCGGTTTGAAGATGGTTGCGCCATTTACCTGGCGCCCCAATTTTAAACTCTTCACACATACGAAGAGTTTCCACCCCCAGATTATACTCACCAAAATAGCTCATCTTATAACTCTTTAAATGCAGATGGGATCACAAGCTGTGTTCATATTCAATGCCTTCAATTTCCTGAGAAAGATTATAATGTTCAATCAAGTCTCTTGCATAAGTAACATCAGCGGCAATTGCACTATAATGCGCCGACGTATCTTTATATTGACTAAGAAGATCATCCGATTCGTTAACAAAAACATTCAAGTCATCAACATTAAAGTTCGTCAATGTCATTCCCGGATGCTCAAACAATTCTTGCAATCTGCCCGCGCCATATTCAAAATCACCAATCTTTACTGTTGGTGTCGTAAGATGCGAAAAACCACCTAACGCGCCTTTAATTGTATCTGTTAAGCTCTTCATTATATAACCCCTTATGCTTTATTTTTTTATATGTAAACCTACCCTATTATAAGCATAATAATCCAGTATATTTGTATAAATACTTGAATACCGTAAAATCCGGCACGCGCCATAACAATGCGCATACGCCCCGAATATAAATGCGCCACAGATTGTAATATACGCGCCAAAATAAATATAATGACACTACCCTGCATTAAACCAAGCGCATCATTCATTTACGCAACCAAAACTATCGCGGAAAAAATCGGCAAATTTTCATAGCAATTGGCATGTGCGCGAGAAAGACGATGGGCAAATTCAGATATATTTTCATTAAAAGGTATGATGTCTTTCGCGCGCAAACCTTTACGTACAGCCTGAACACGCACAAAAATCATTATGAACAACAAGAGGATCATCAAAAGACAATAAACCAATAATGCAATATAAACTTGATCCATATTACGCTCCTATATTTCTATATTTAACGCGTTATTAAGAACATCCAAACTGGATTGATCGTTTTTTGCATCGATCATATGGCCATAAAAAGCACCACCATCCGCTAAACACTGAAGGTCTTGACGGGAAACCTCTTGATTGAGTTCCTCTACACCGCCTTGCTCTACGGCATGTAAATTAAATACCTTTGTGCCATCCGGCTTTTCAACAGGCGCTATATTATGAACTTTTAAATACTTTTTATCAGACATAAAATATTCTTCCTTAATTTTTTCCAATAATATTTTTATCATTTACACCTAAAATATATTTTTTGTCAAAATTACTATTCACTTTCAACAGCTTTTGCCCTAAAACAAGGACGTAATTCATAGAAAAAGGACTAAATAATGAGCAAGGGCAAAATCGTACTCGCATATTCCGGCGGATTAGATACATCTGTTATCCTGAAATGGTTCATCGAAGAAGGGTATGAGGTTATTGCCTATATCGCCGATGTCGGTCAGGAAGAAGATTTCGACGCGGCGCGTGAAAAAGCCCTTAAGGTTGGCGCGGCCAAAGTTTATGTTGAAGATTTGAAAGAAGAATTCGTACGTGACTATATCTTCTATGCCGTGAAATCACAGGCAATTTACGAGGGTCGTTACTTACTTGGTACATCTGTAGCACGTCCGATTATAGCAAAGCGCCAAATTGAGATTGCCAAGGCCGAAAACGCACAATTCGTTTCACATGGTGCGACGGGCAAAGGGAATGATCAGGTTCGTTTCGAGCTTTCCTATTACTCTTTAAACCCTGACATTAAAGTCCTCGCTCCTTGGAAAATGGATGAATTCCTCACCCGTTTCGAAGGGCGCGCAGATATGTTGAACTATGCCGATCAACATGGCATTCCTGTAACAGCAACACGCAAAAAACCATATTCCGAAGATGATAACATGCTTCATATCTCGCATGAGGCAGGCATTTTAGAAGACCCGAACGCACCGGCAGACGAAGATGTCTATTCTCGTACAAATGGCACAGATACATCACCAAACACGCCTGACATCATAGAAATTGATTTCGAAAAAGGTGTTCCTGTAAAGGTAACGCATGACGGTAAGTCTGTAACCGGCGCAGTTGAATTGTTTGAGTATCTAAACGAATTGGGTACAAAGCACGGTATTGGCCGCCTTGATATGGTTGAAAACCGCTTTGTCGGTATTAAATCACGCGGCGTTTATGAAACACCGGGCGGTGAAATCCTTTATAAAGCGCATCGCGACCTTGAAGGTCTTACTCTTGACCGCGAAGTGATGAAGCTTCGTGATTATATGGCGTTGAAAGTGGCAGAGCTTATTTATAACGGCTTCTGGTTCTCTCCTGAATTTGAATTGCTTCAAACCTTTATGGATAAGGCGCAAGAGCATAATACAGGAACAGTTCAGATGAAATTGATCAAAGGCGTTGCCTATCCTATGGCGCGTAAAAGCCCTGTGGCTCTTTATGATCCGGAGCAATCATCAATGGATGTAACGGGCGGATATGACCAAAAAGATGCTGATGGCTTCATCAAAATCAATGCGGTGCGTTTGCGCAATAATACTGTTGCCGGGCGATAGTATTTCTTGCCTTATAAACGCCGCTTGCTACAATACCCAAAATAATAAAATAAACTTTGGGTGTTATGGTTTATCTTGGCAAAAATTTTAAAATAAGTTCTATTATTCCGGTGACATCAACAGATATTGATGTGCCGGATAATATCATTGTTATAAATGGCAATGATCTGCAAAGCCGTGCCGAGGCTTTTGATCTTATATCAGATGAGAAAGCGCCCAATACCGTCATCATGCTTGGCACGAGAGATGATAAGATAGAGCAATGCCTTTCAAATTTATTTGCAAAGCCAAACTCACGAGAGACAACCCTTACTTACAATGCCATTACGGGCGCCCAAGCCGTTTCAATTCGAGGGGGCAGCTATAATCCCGCTCCCTTAGACAGTTTGAACACACCCGATCAGGATGTCTATGATTTATGGCAGAATACCTTTATTGGCACAGACACAGATATGGGTGAAGAAGCAGGTCGAATAACTCTGCTTAATAGCAGACTTTTAATATGGAATTCTTACAGCAACAATAATGCCAAAATCCACATCGACCCTATATTCTCA
>CAXBFT010000242.1:0-3453 GCA_963974945.1 uncultured Alphaproteobacteria bacterium | reverse complement strand
TGCGACAAAATATTGCATATGTAGGACAAGAGCCGGAGTTCTTTTCAGGCAGCATTGAAGAAAATCTGCGCCTCGTAAATCCCGAAGCCAGTGATGCACAATTATATGAAGCGCTGGAAAAATCAGGGCTTTCTGAATGGCTTAAATCTTTGCCTGATGGCCTAAAAACAAGCCTTTATAGCGGCAATACGACGCATGTCCCAAGCAGCATTGCGCCACAATTCGCATTGGCGCGCGCGATGATCCAAGATAGCCCCATCATGCTTTTTGACGAAATGCCATATGAATTCTTAAACAGCGCATCAGGGAAATGTTTTTATGATTTTATAACTGCACAGAAAAATAAACGCACCATTTTATTGATTACCTATCGTCAAGACTACATTGACCTTGCCGATACCGTGATCCAGCTGCATCAAGACATGCCGCCACAAATTAAGGAGAAAAAACATGCCTAATGCACAAGAAAAAAGGGATTTGAACGATCTTACACGAAGCGTTTTATACGAAGAAATCCCCAATCAAAACTTGATGCGCTTAACCGCTTTGGTTATCGGATTGGGTTTATTTTCGTTTATTGGCTGGGCCAGTTTTACAAATGTAAATGAGATTTCACGCGCCCAAGGTGAGATTATACCAAGCGGTTATTCGCAGATTGTACAGCATCTTGAAGGCGGCATCGTTTCTGCGATTTTAATTGAAGAAGGCGACCTTGTTGAAAAAAATCAGATCCTTATTCATCTTGGCGGCATCGGCGCAGAGGAAGACTACACAGGCCTGCAACAACGCCAAAGAGGGTTAATGCTTCAGGCGCAGAGATTAAGGGCGTTAGCGTATAATACGCAGCCGGATTTCACGAGTATTCCCGATGCGGATGAAAAAGAACTCGCAAATCAGAAATATATTCTTGAATCTTCTATTCAATCCTATAAAAGCGAAAAAAATGTTTTACAAGATCAATTATCGCAAAAAGAAAACAGCCTTGATCGATTAATATCACAAAAGGAAACAGCTCAAAAAGAGCTTGCCTCAGGCAGAGAAATTTTAGTGATGAAACAAAAGTTGGCGGCTAAAGGCTCTGTTTCTCGTAAAGATGTGATAGATAGCGAACGCGATGTCACAAAGCTTAGAGGCGATATAAGAAGCATTGAAGGGCAAATGGCCGAAGCAGAAAGCGGGATCGAAGAATATAAAAACCGCCTGCAAACCCTTGATATAAAATTCAAGGATAATGCCTTACAAAGCCTTGAAGAAATCGACACGCAAATTGCACAGAACAAGGAAACACTGGATAAGCTAGAAGGACGCGTTAATCGTATGGCTGTTCGCTCCCCTGCTCATGGCTTGGTCAAGGGTCTGAAAGTCAATACAATAGGCGGGGTTATCGGCGCAGGTGAACCCATCATGGAAATTGTACCACTGGACAGCACCTTGGTTGTTGAAACACATTTCCAACCGCGTGACATCGGAAATCTAAAACTTGGCCAACCAGCGCGCGTTAAGGTGAGTGCTTTTGACTTCTCGCGCTATGGTGTGATCGAGGGGAATCTTGCTTTTCTTTCTGCTACAACTTTTGTTGATGAACAAAATAATAGCTTTTACAAGGGGCGCATTATACTCAGTCAGAATTATGTTGGCTCAGATTCTAAACGTAATCTGATTCTGCCCGGTATGACGGTTGAGGCAGACATCATAACCGGTAAGAAAACAGTTTTGGCATATTTGCTAAAACCCATCCATAATTCTCTTAACTCCGCTTTCAGTGAGCGATAAAGGAAACCAAAGATGAACGAACAATCACAACAACAAATGCCCCAAAATTTAGGACGTATCTTGGCTGTGGATGATGATGCAACCTCATTATTAATCCTGAGAGGATTGTTGGAGGAGCAAGGATACGAAGTTTTAGACGCACAGAGCGGGACGGAAGCGCTCTGTATTGTGGAACGTGAGGCACAGTCTTTAGATGTCATTGTACTGGATAAAATGATGCCTGAAATGGATGGATTGCAAGTTGTTGCCCATCTAAAAGATGATGAAAAAGCCAGACATATCCCTATTGTTATGCTGACTGGTTCGAATAAACCGGAAGAGGTTAAAGAAGGCATTGATGCCGGTGTTTTTTACTATATGACCAAACCCTTCGAAGATAATATTTTCCAATCTGTTCTGTTTTCTGCCATCCGTGAGTCACAAAGACGTAAAACCCTTAAATCTGAGCTTAAAAAACATAATACAAGCTTTGGTTTTTTAAATAAGGCTGAATTCACCATTCAAAAACTAGACGAAGCCGAAGACCTTGCTTGTTTTCTTGCTAATTGTTTTTCTAACCCTGATACGGCATTGCCCGGCCTTGCGGATTTGTTGGTAAACGCAGTTGAGCATGGGAATCTTGAAATTGGCTACGAAACAAAAACACAGCTTTTAGAAAACGGAACATGGCGCGCAGAAATCGAAAGCAGAGAATCTGATCCTGCATTTCAAGAGCGCGTTGTCCGCGTAGAATTCCTTCGTAATGAGCAACAAACCTATGTCACCATAACCGATCAGGGCAAAGGGTTTGATTGGCATAAATACCTTGATATTGACCCCGTGCGCGCCCTCGATAGTCATGGCAGAGGCATCGCCCAAGCCAATAAGATAAGTTTTGATGAACTGAATTATAACAAAGCAGGAAATCAGGTCATCGCCGTCTCGCATAATAATTCAAAATTCATATGGTAAGGCTTTTTTATGGATGCGATTGACCAGGATGTTTTTAATAAACTTAAAGTACGGATGAAGGATAAATTCCCTGTTCTTATTGATGGTTTTCTACGTGATTCTAAGCTCTATATTGAAACAATTCAGACGAATATTCCAACCGCAGATATATCAAAAATTATTAATGCCGCTCATAGCCTTAAATCGGCGAGTGGTTTACTCGGCTTTAAGCAACTCCATTTCGAAGCGAATAGGATTGAATACATCGCAAAAGATTTAGAGGAAAATGGCGAAGAATCGGCACAGAATCTACTCCCTACCATAGACACGTTAAACAACGCATATCTACAGGTTGTGCATTTTATAAAAGATGTATGAGTCAGTCAGGCGCTATTAATCAGGTAGCAGCTATGTGCCGGAAGATTATGAACCTGTTTTATTGTGATTGCAGCCCCACTCCGACGGGTTTGAGAAGCGGTCCTACCCCACTCATAATTATAATACCCAACAAAACAGCTATTTTTAGCCCGATGACGCCCCCCTACTCCGTATAATTCTTACGTTCATGGAACTTGGCGCCTCCCTCCTTCCGTATAAATGTATTGCAGCTATATTGCAGCTATATTTTGGACATACAAACGACACGCATACGGCACACACACGAAATAAACAGGATATATTAATGCAACAAAGATAATGGAAATATAACGTACATAAGACAGATTAATTACATATATAGACTTGAATACC
>CAXBFT010000241.1:0-3460 GCA_963974945.1 uncultured Alphaproteobacteria bacterium | reverse complement strand
GATATTTCCTTTACGTAAAGTTTTTGACCCACTGCGTTGTGGTACAACGACTGATATATTATTAATTTGCTCCTCTATAGCTCGGGCATCTGCGGGAATGAGCGTGGCTATATTCGCAGATCTAATTCCTGGTGCGCCTGGGCGTACACTAAGAATATTTGTCCCCATAGCGCTAATTTGATCCAACACAGTCTGCTTACTTCCATTACCGACCGCAAGCATAGTAATCACTGCAGCTACACCAATAACAATCCCTAATAATGTCAGGGCAGTACGAAATAAATTAACACGAAGAGCGCGCATCGCTGTTTTAACGGCCTCTCCTGTTTCGGCAATAACATTACCTGCGTTCTCATTATAAGATTTGTTTCTGCTTTGCGCTTGCGAAAGATCAATACCCTTTTGATCTATGCCACTATCAGATTCAATGCTGCCATCACTGATACGTATCATTCGACGCGCATTTCTTGCGACGTCCTCTTCATGCGTAATTAAAATTACGGTCCGCCCCTGCTCATTCAATTCTTTCATAAGCGCCATCACATCGGCGCTACTCTGACTATCTAATGCGCCTGTTGGCTCATCGGCGAGAATCACTGGCGGATCGTTCACCAGCGCACGCGCAATCGCAACGCGCTGTTGCTGACCACCTGAAAGCTCCGACGGGGTATGGTGACCACGATCGCCAATCCCCAGATCACCTAGTAATTGCTTTGCCCGCCCTTGACGTTCAGAAGCTGACATCCCTGCATATATTGCAGGAATTTCAACATTCTCTTCTGCACTAGCGGTATTCAACAAATTATAACGTTGAAAAATAAAGCCAAAAGTTTCTCGTCGTAAAGCTGCCAAGGCATCAGCATCCAGACCTTTCACATCGCGCCCCTGCACAATATATGTACCGCCTGTCGCGCGATCAAGGCAGCCTAGAATATTCATAAGCGTAGACTTCCCTGATCCTGATTGCCCCATGATAGCGACAAATTCGCCTGCGTAAATTTCAAGATCTACGTTATCCAATGCCCTGACAACCGTATCACCAGTTTGATAATGGCGAGACAATGCCTCAATTTTTATAAGAGGCTCAATTCCCTGAATACTCATTAAATACGCCCCATTCCAGGTGGGCCACCCGGGCCACGTTGTTGCTTCTTCTTTTCAGCGCTCGCAGCTTGTTTGCGTGCAGGGGGGGTTGTAGTAATCTGCTCACCAACATCAAGTCCCTCTTTAACCTCAGCATGAATACGATCAGCAACACCAATGATAACGATACGTGGCTCCGCTCCATTCTCTCCCTCGACAATCATGCGATAAGCCTGCCCTTGATCTGTATCTTTCTCTGCCACCCTTTTCGTTAACGCAGTAACAGGGACAAGAGGGACATCTTTTGCACTTGCTAAAACAAAAAACATTTGTGTCGTCATGCCGCTCATCAACGCGCCGTCTGTATTTTCGACATCCACCAACACATTATAAAGAACCACGTCATTGACAACTTCTGGTGTTGGCTCAATTTGGCGAACAACACCATTCCATTTGCGCTCCCCAGACCCCAATGTACTAAAATATACATCCATACCTTGCCTTAACTTCATCACATCGGCTTCGGCGACTTCAGCAACAACCGTCATCGTATCAAGGTTTGCAACCTGCACAATTGTAGGCGTAGTTTGAGAGGAGTTTATTGTTTGCCCTTCTTGCACCTCTTGTGAAACAACAGTTCCATCCATAGAGCTATAGATTTTTGTGAACTCCAAATTGGTTTTCGCAAGAGCAAGCGTTGATTGCGCCTCTTCAATTTGTGCCTCTACGGCCAAAAGATCAGCCTTGGTTATATCAAGCGTATTTTCAGAATCTTGTAAGGTTTCCTCACTAACAGCCTTGGATTTATACAGCCGTGAATTACGATCAAACTTTTGCTGCGCTTGTTTTACATAGGCTTGCTTTTCTGCTTTTTGCGCTTGCAGATTTTTTAACTTCGCCTCATTAACCAATACGCTGGACTTAAATACGTCAGGATCAATTTCGGCGATAAGATCTCCTTTTTTAACGACATCACCGATTTCAGCGTGCATATGCAAAATTTTACCCGAAACTTGGGCTCCAATATCAACATAGTCTTTCGGCTCTAATGTCCCTTGAGACGTAACTACAGACTCAATACTGCCTAATTCGACAGTGGTAAGAGCGGCCAATTTACTTTCCATAGCAGAGCTCTGAGAAGTAAAGAAATACCAAGAAAATACTGACAGTAAAATCACTGTCATCGGCAGGATAATAAACTTCATCTTTTGTTTCATTTTTCTTTTCTAACTTAAGATTTTATATTCGTTATTAATAATACGAATGAAAATGAAAAACCCGTCGCTCAAAAGCCAAAATAATTGACTGACCTTTTAGCTTTTGCGCAACTTTAATAATAAAGTTAGAAATTTTGTGCCTAATGATGGGGGAGCTATAAAATCATCATCCGGATTCGAATATCAGAAAAAGTTAGGGCACAGTCGCACTGCATCGACAACTGTAAAAACAAATTAAACAATCATACCGCCCAATAATATGTTGTTATCATGTTATAATGGCGCGCCCGGCAGGAATTGAACCTGCGACCCTTGGCTTCGGAAACCAATGCTCTATCCCCTGAGCTACGAGCGCTTAATCCATATTTATAAGGGCAATTAATATGATCGGCAAGGTTATAAATTCACGCGGCCTTATTGGTGGTTAATTGCAAGAACACATCCTCAAGATCGCTTTGGCTTGTTGTAATGTCTATAATGCCATACCCAGCTTTTTGCAAGCCTTCGATAATCTCACCGACTTGGTGTTCTTTCGGACTATAGCGGATGCAGATTGTGTGCGGATTTTTCATTTCTGTTGCAAAATGTGACAATGTGGCGGGCGCGCAATCTGTGTCTTGATCGATTTTAATGATGATCTCTTTACTTTCGATACGACCAAGAAGTGTAGATTTATCTTCGCTTACCACGACATGACCATGATTTATAATAGCAATTTTATCACAGAGCGCTTCGGCTTCTTCCAGATAATGCGTGGTAAGAAGGATGGTGACACCTTGTTTGTTGAGTATTTTGACGTTTTCCCAAAGCTGCTTACGCAGTTCAATGTCTACGCCAGCCGTGGGTTCATCCAAAACTAGAATGGGCGGGTTATGAACCATTGCTTTGGCCATCAGTAGGCGGCGCTTCATACCGCCTGATAAGGTTCTGGAATAGGCGTGCATTTTATCGCCAAGGCCGACCATCTCTAAAATTTCCTTCGACCTGCGCTCCGATTTCGGAACGCCATAAAGGCCGGCCTGAAGCTCTAATGATTCTAAGGGCGTGAAATAGGGGTCAAAGTTAATTTCTTGCGGAACAACGCCGATTCTGCTTTTTGCGTTGCGCTCATTCACATCAATGTCAAAACTAATTGTTGCTCGCATTTACGAGTCCTCCTT
>CAXBFT010000240.1:0-3482 GCA_963974945.1 uncultured Alphaproteobacteria bacterium | reverse complement strand
AATCAGTATTGCGTACCAAGGTTGCGGCCTTAAAATATGGGCAGATAGAGACTATGCGAATTTCTGTTTAGATGAGCCGTTCTTACAAGGTGCGCAGACTGTTAAAATGGCGCGGCTTGTTTTTAACATTATAGACGCGGCCAATCCTCAAACTGATTTGTTCGGGGGTGCGTAATGAATATCTACGATGCAGCCAAGATTTTAGGATTAACGGGAAACTTAAATCCAGAGGATACGAAAGCAGCTTATCGGGCAGCGTGTAAGAAATATCATCCAGACATTAACCCTGTGGGCGAAGAGATGATGAAGATCATCAATCAAGCTTTTGACGCTTTGAAGGATTACACAGGGGAAATGCGCTCAGAGCAGACAGATTATGGTGACCTACTCAATAATGCTTTAAATTCAATTTCTGGCCTCCCTGCCCTTGCAATAGAAATTTGTGGTTCTTGGGTATGGGTAACAGGTGAAACCCGTCAGCATAAAGATACGCTCAAAGAAGCAGGCTTTAAATGGGCAGCTAAAAAGAAAGCATGGTATTTCAGACCTGAAGAATTTTCGAGCCGTTCTAAAGGCACAAAAAGCCTTGATGAGATACGCGAGAAATACGGATCAAAAAGACCGCATAGAGGAAGCAATTTAATCGCACGGGGGGCAGCATGACCCCTCAGGCGAAAGTCGAAGAGATTGCTCTTTATCTTGGCAAGCCGTGGAAATATTCATGGCTTGGCGAACCCTCACAATGGCGATTTGAAATCATAGACGGATGCGGGCGCGGTTTATATTTAAGGCTTGAGAAAGAGCGCTTCAAAATCGGCGGTTCATTCCCTCGCAAGAGATGCATAGCATATCGAAATGACTACATAGAAATCAGTGTGAACTTGCACAGGTGTGCAAAGAGTATAGCCGCCGATATATCAAGAAGACTTTTGCCTGATTACCTTAAAGCCTATGAAACTGCCCTACTCCGTTACAATGAAGAACGGCAGAAAACTGAGCATTTGAACTTAATTGCACACACGATTGCACAGGTTGCACAAGGGCGAATTTCAGATCATAGCCGTGCGCGTAAAACGATTTACTTTGATCAAGGAACGGCTGAGATTTGGTCGAGTGGTGACATAAGTCTTGATCTAAAAAGACTATCTACTACACAAGCGATACGCATAGTTTCATTATTGAAAAACGATAATTGAGGACATCTAAAAAATTGGGGGCTTGCGCCCCCTGCCCTATTTTCTTTTAAACTTTTTAGAATGATATTTTTATTATTCCGGCCTGTACTACACCAATAACCAAAACGCTTATAAGGGCGATTAGAGCTAATCCTGCATAGACTTTATTTGCTTTGCTCAAATCCTTCTTTTCGGACAGTAGCAATTCTTTTTGTTTGTCTTCTTGTTCAGCCTTCTCTTTTGCCTCTTTTTCTTGGTTTGCGATCTTCTCTTCCAGAGCTTTTATAGACTTTTTCCAATCATCGCCTGATCCATCACCCTTCGTGTAGTGTTCAAGTAGCAAGGTTGTTTTGTTTTGGTTTTCAAGTGCTTTTTGTAGAGTATTTTCAAGCTGCCCTATTCTCTCTTCTAATTGTTCACGTTCTCTCACACGCTCTTGTTTGTAATCTTCGAAGTGATTTAAGCGTTCACGCAGCACCTCAAGCTCAATTTCTGCTTTATTTGAGGTTGCACTAGGTTGCACAGTATTGTTTTGCACAGGTTCACGTTCTTGCACGCCCTGTTGCTCATCCATGAATTTTTTTAAATTCAAGACCACGCGTTCATCACCATAAACTCGCTTTAATTCAGATACATCAATCTTTTCTTCACCGTCTGAGTCTTGCGTAACGCTAATACTTTTCTTTGGTATGTGATTGTAAAATGATCGGCGTGAAACCCCAGCAACTTTGGCAGCATCCGTTTTATTCAGTAACATTTTAAGAAATCCCTTCACATGTGCAAACAACGTGCAGATACACACGCCTTCACATTATAATGCACAGCATTTAGTAAATCAATCTGGTAATATTTTACACGTGAATCAGTGTGAAGGCGTGTGTATCTGCACGTTGTTAATGTGTAATATTGCATGTGCAATGCGCATTGATTTACGCGTAACATCTGTGTGTATTGCTGTGCAATTTCATGTGTAAGTAATTTAATGAAGTACAAATAACCCATTTAATACAGCATTTTAGCTGTTTACACATTAGGTGTGTGCAACTCACGTAAACCTGTGTGTAAAATTCTTGCACTTGTGGAAAAGTTGCACTGTGTTATAGTGTGCACATACCGATTCTCATCATGAGATTCGATTTTTTACCGACATTTCGTCAATTTCATCATTTTAGAAGAGGGAAAGCGTAGAATCTAAAAAGCCTAATAAAAAAACCACTGCGCTAACAGTGGTTCTTTAAAAAGAGCGGTGCTCTTCGATTTCATAAGAACATAGTACCGCTCAGCCGAATCGGATGCAAGTCAAAAGTGACTTCTGCAAACCCTTTTTTGCGTCTTATTCACATGGTTTTGAGGGTCAGCTTTTTAAACAGATATGAGCAATACTTTATTAAATATCGCAGAGCTAAAGCAGAGTAGGGGAGGGCGTATCAGCTCTTCTTCACATCGTAAATCTTATGAGCAGGTCGAGGACTTCACAGGATTAGAAGAAAACGTGAACCGTTATGACCTTCTTTTACTGGTCAAGCGCATCGGTAAGCAAGCCGGATTTACACCGCGCATGATTTCATTGCTTGATTACTATATGGCCTTCACCAGAGAATGTGATTGGGAGCAGGGCAGCTCACCTATTATCTATCAATCTTTATCAAAGACTGCTTTGGATTTGGGAATATCAGAACGCCAGGTTCAACGCCTTGAACAATCCTTGTTCGAAGCAGGTGCTTTAACATGGCATGATAGCGGTAATCATAGACGATATGGCAAGCGTGATGAACAGGGGCGCATTATGTATGCTTATGGCGTTGATCTTACACCTCTGGCTTTCCTGAAGGCCTCTTTACAAGAGAAGTTACAAGAAAAGCGCCTCATCGATGCCGCCTGGATGGAAACCAAACGTCAAATTTCATACTATAGAGGCCAAATCAAAGCCGTTATGTGTGAAATGGAGCTCCTTACATTAGACGGGCAGGGTGATTACACAGACATTATCACTGAACTGGATAAGAAATACGCACCAATCTCCCTTCAAATCAGAACGCACCTTCCTTTAGAAAAGGTTCGCGGCCTATTGGCAAGCCATAAAGAGCTTTATGCACTGGCTGTGGACGCTCTAGAAGAGCATGATCTAAGTTCGGTGGATAACTCACCAATAAAAGAAGAAGAAACAATTCAAATGTCGCCCAAAAACGACATACACGACGTTCACTATAACTCTACAATAAAAAAACAATCTAATAAATTAGATACAACAGGTATGGCTTCGCCCAGAAGCTTTCAAAAAGCTAGTAACGAACCTGTAGAGCTACA
>CAXBFT010000239.1:0-3496 GCA_963974945.1 uncultured Alphaproteobacteria bacterium | reverse complement strand
ATACTGGCGATTATTATTGGTTTATGCCCTAATGGATGAAATAGAACTTTTATATCGTTGCAAGCGTATTCGTGCAGTAGAAGAGGAAATCGCTGCGCGATATGGCGAGCAGGAAATGCGCTGTCCTACACACCTATCTATTGGACAGGAACTTGTCGGAGCCGCTGCAGGAATGATTCTACGTCAAGATGATTTTGCTGTTTCATCTCACCGCGCTCACGCTCATTATTTAGGTAAAGGCGGAAGCATGAAAGCTATGATTGCCGAAATTTATGGCAAAGAGACAGGCTGTGCTAAAGGCCGTGGCGGATCTATGCATCTGAGTGATTTATCTTGTGGTTTTGTCGCGTCAACTGCAATTGTAGGAAATACAATTCCGGTTGGAACGGGGCTTGGGCTGTCTATAAAACTTGATGGGGATGATCGCATATCAACAATTTTTATTGGCGAAGCCGCCACTGAAACAGGGGCCTTTTATGAATCTGCAAATTTTGCAGCTACACAAAACCTTCCTGTTTTATTTTTATGCGAAAATAATATGTACTCCGTATATACATCATTAGAATATCGTCAACCTAAAGGACGAAAGATTTATGAATGGACGCATGGGTTGGGCATGCATACAGCACGTGTTGATGGGATGGATTGTTTATCAACGTATAAAGCAATTGAAGATATGGCGCAGTACGTACGTTCTGGTAGTGGTCCCGCGTTATTAGAAATTGATACATATCGATGGAGAGAGCATTGCGGTCCGAATTACGATAATGATATTGGTTATCGTCCGCCTGAGGAATATGAAGAGTGGCGCGCTAAGGATGGTGTTGAAAAACTTGAACAAGATTTACTTGAGGTCGGGAAAATCTCCCCGCACGATGTATGTAAAATGAATGAAAGTATTGATAACGAGGTGCAAGACGCATTTAAATATGCAAAATCTTCACCTTTTCCATCCGCTGAAACTGCTGGTGATTATGAGTATGCGTCAGGAGTGCAGCAATGAAATTTTCAGACGCTATAAAAGATGCAATGTTTCAATCCATGAGAATGGATGAGAAGGTTATATGTTATGGACTTGGCGTTCCTGATCCAAAGCATATTTTTAATACTACGGAAGGCTTGCAGGAAGAATTTGGTGCATCGCGGGTTTTTGATATACCAATTAGTGAAAATGCAATGACGGGTGTAGCAATCGGTGCGGCCTTGGGCGGTTATAAGCCGGTATTTGTTCATCAACGTTTTGATTTTTTCCTTTTAGCAATGGATCAATTGGTAAATGGTGCAGCCAAGTGGCATATGATGTTTGGCGGCACGATGAATGTTCCAATTACTATTCGGCTCATTGTCGGGCGTGGATGGGGACAAGGTCCAACACATTGCCAATCATTGCATGCATGGCTTGCGCATATTCCAGGATTAAAGGTTGTTATGCCGTCAAGCCCTGCTGATGCAAAAGGACTCTTGATGGAATCTATACAAGACCCTAATCCGGTCGTTTTTATAGAGCACCGCTGGCTTCATAATATGGAGGGCGATGTTCCGGCTGGTGCTTATCATGTGCCGCTTGGCATAGCTAATACAATTCGTATTGGCAATGATATTACAGTAGTTGGTAGTTCTCTTATGATCCCAGAGGCCGTACATGCACTTGATTTTGTGAAGGATAAAAATATAAGCGCTGATCTTATTGATTTAAGATGTGTCCGGCCGATTGATTGGGATGCCATATTTAAGTCGGTTGAAAAAACAAAGCGATGTCTGGTGATGGATATTGGCGCGGAAACAGGCTCTGTTGCAGCAGAAATTTGCGCGCGGGTTGCAACAAATTTTGGAAGTAAACTCAAGTCCCCTGTAGAGCGCATCTGTATGCCTGATTTTGCTGTTCCAACAAGCTTCTCACTCAGCAAAGCGTGTTATCCTGATGCTGCGGATATTGCTGAAAAAATATTGATTATGATGGGGCAAATCGGGAATGTTGATCCGATACGTAAAGCACATACATGGCCCCACGATGTTCCTGGAAATTGGTTCAGTGGGCCATTTTAGAGTAGTACAATGGAAGTCCTTGATTGTGTTGTTATCGGCGCGGGGGTTGTAGGTCTAGCTATTGCTCGTGAAATGGCGATGCTAGGCCGTGATGTTATTGTGCTGGAATCTGAAAATACAATAGGAACAGGTATATCTTCACGTAATAGTGAAGTTATTCATGCTGGCATATATTACCCAAAGAATAGTTTAAAAGCACAATTATGCGTTCAGGGTAAAGCACTTTTATATGATTATGTAGTAGATCGGGCTGTTGAGTATGAAAATTGCGGTAAAATTATTGTTGCAACAAACAAAGAGCAGAACGAAATTCTTCGGGAAATCAATCAAAAAGCCATAGATAATAATGTTTGTGATTTACGTTTTATATCATCAAAGGAAGCACAAAACCTAGAGCCGTCACTTTTCTGTCATTCTGCTCTGCTATCCCCTTCTACGGGCATTATTGACACCCATGCATTTATGTTGTCATTGCAAGGTGATATAGAGGATCGCGGTGGGATTTGCGTTCTAAATTCAGAAGTTAAGTCTGGTGAAATTATAGATTCCGGTATTATGTTATTGGTGGAGTGTGACAATAATGTGATCGAAATTAAGGCTAAAACAGTGATTAATTCAGCAGGGTTAGGGGCTATTCCTATTGCAAAAAGATTTAGAAATTTCCCTACTCTTTGTATTCCCGATTCATACTATGCAAAGGGAAACTATTTTGGCTGTACACAACGAAATCCATTTTCACATTTGATATATCCTGTTCCGGAAAAAGATGGTTTAGGGATACATCTTACATTTGATTTGGCGATGAAAGCTAAATTTGGGCCTGATGTTGAATGGATTGATTCACTTGATTTTACGGTTGATCCTGCACGTTCGGTAGATTTTTATAAAGCGATCAGAACATATTGGCCCGATTTAAAAGACTATTCATTATATCCAGATTATGCGGGTATAAGACCCAAAATAAATGGACCACAGGCTTTGTCAAAGGATTTTATAATACAAGGCACAAATATTCATGGCATTGAAAATCTAGTTCATTTGTTTGGTATAGAATCTCCGGGGTTAACATCTTCTCTAGGTATTGCAAACTATGTGGCAAAGTTACTATCTTAGCTTTCTCACTATTTACATTCGCAATATGCTTCTATAACTTACAATCGATTACATAGTTATAACTTCTTAAAATTATAGATTAAGCCAATGAACCCTAAATACACTATCGCAATGTGTAATTACAATATGGAAAAAACTCTTGTGCCGTCTCTGACCAGTATTCTGGCTCAGTTGGATGATCGTTTCGAAGTTTTAGTTGTTGATGATGGATCCAGTGATAATAGTGTCGAAGTGATCAAAGATCTTCCGATACCGACTGTTCTTCTCTGGCCCAACATGATGGGCTTCATCCACGATGATGTAGTCAAAGTCACCAGAGGTATCAAGCCTGCTTGGT
>CAXBFT010000238.1:0-3499 GCA_963974945.1 uncultured Alphaproteobacteria bacterium | reverse complement strand
CTTGAAAGCAAGATGTGTCTTCATACCCTTCGGCAAAAAATACGGTGACATCGCCGGATTTAAGGGTTTTATTGGGGGATTTGCTCCCTTTTCTTTTAATGACGGAGCCGTTTATTATAACCTCAAACTTATCTTTTGCATCATAGATACCAACATTTTTGGTGTTGGTACCATTGCCTACACTCGTACTCATAACCTGTGTCCTTTGTTTATACTGGTTATGGGCGGTTTACGCCTGTCTGTTCAGGGTTACAAGTGCGTCCTATGCATATCTGATATGTAAATTAATTGCGGGTTAGCCGCGTCCGCGATAATGCGGAACATCTTGCGGCGGTATCCAAACCTCTTTCGGTGCCTCGCCCGTTTGATAGAAGACATCAATCGGAATGCCGCCACGCGGATACCAATAGCCACCAATACGAAGCCATTTAGGGTCTGTAATCTCAATAATACGTCGCGCGATCTCGAGTGTACAATCTTCATGAAAGGCCCCGTGATTACGGAAGGAGCCGAGGAATAGTTTCAGCGATTTGCTCTCAACCAAATAATCATTCGGTACATAATCAATCATCAAATGCGCGAAATCAGGCGCGCCTGTGAGTGGACACATAGACGTGAACTCAGGCGCAGTAAAACGCACGCAATACGCCATATCCTTTTTCGGATTAGGCACACGCTCCAACACCGCCTCCTCAGGGGTTGCGGGCAATGCAGTTTGTGAACCAAGCTGCGTTAAGTTTTCATATATGTTATCGGTCATGGTTTATCCCTCGTTATTTGTTAGTACAAAATCAACATATAAATCATTAGAATTAGGGAAAGTATCTAAAATTTTTATGGTATCTTCGCAGCTTTGTTTGACGAAATCAATCGCCGGAAAGGTTTTATAGGTGTTTGAAAAATCTGCAATTAAATTCATAGATGGGGTAATGCTGTCATTATTACAATATAAACCATCAAAACCTAAGATACCTATACCTTGATGTTTGCATCTTTGAACGAAGACGCGTGCATCAGCAATGTGGATATATTAGGATATACCTGAAATTTTAATTTTCAACCCATCAAATAAATTCATCATCAAACGCCCTTCTCATTTCCCCAAATGAGCGTATGCAGTTGCGGTAAAATCGTAGCATCATACCATTGATCCGCCGCCGCCTTGTCAATCAACCATCGTATACGATCCATAATGCCGTCTATATCTATATGCTCGCTCTCCTCCGTTGGTGGAGTGTGATTGCCGGGTTGTAGGTAAAGCGGTAGAGCAGGATAGCGCGCCGCCGCATCCCGCGCATATTCATAATCCGCATCATCCATAATCACAATTTTCATCGCAAGCGTTGGAGCATTCCCCGCCGCGCTTAAGCACGCATCAAATTTATCCCAATCGGTGGCCTCACCGCTGCTCGGTGGTTTGGGGGAGAGGGTGAGAACGTCCAAATCCTTAAACCAGTTTTGCGCGATTGACCCTTGGGTTTCTAGCGCAAATTTATAGCCCTTGGCATGCCCCATCTCAATGAGCGCCCCCAAGGGCTGTATCGCGGGGTTGCCGCCTGATAATGTCACCATCAATGGTGCCCCGCCTGATAGAGCCTCTATCCGTGCCATAATCACATCTGCGCGCATGGGCTTCCATTCATGACGATATGCACTATCAATCGCGTGCAGAGTATCACACCAGCTACAGCGATAATCACACCCTCCAGTGCGCACAAACACAGTCGGCTGCCCGATCAGCGCCCCTTCACCTTGTATTGTGGGGCCGAAAATCTCGGATATGCGTATGGTTTCTGCCATTATGAAGGCCTGTATTCCGCGCAAGATTTCGGGGTTTCACGAACGCGTACGGCTGTTACTTCGCTCCAACGGCTTTTACACCAATCATAAAGATACTTCGCCAAATTCTCTGCCGTCACATTATCATCGCCTAAAACATCATTTAAATGGCGGTGGTCAATTGTGGAATCGATATAGATTTTCAGCTCGTCAAGCTCACGGTAATCACGGACAAACCCGTATGCATTAAGCTCTTTGGATTGAAGCTCAACCTCCACCACATAATTATGTCCGTGCATGCGCGAGCAAGGATGATCCGCGGGCAGTTGCGGCAAAATATGCGAAGCCGAAAAATGATATTCTTTGTAAATTGTATACATGGTTATTCTGCCCCTTTTTCGGCATTTTCAACCGCATTTTTCCAAAAATCATGATCCGCATATTCGGTTGGGTCATCCACGCCCGCGACATCAAACGCTTCAATGCGCTCCACGCAGGTTCCGCATCGACCGCAATGAATTTCGCCGCCCTTATAGCACGACCATGTATCAGCAAAGGGAACATTCAGGCGCGCGCCATCGGCGGCAATATCGGCCTTTGTTCTACTCAAAAACGGCGTATAGAGCTTTATTTCTGCCACGCCCTCCAGCGCATGATTCTGCATGGTTTCAAATGATTTGATGAAATCAGGGCGGCAATCGGGATAGATAAAATGATCTCCCCCATGAACGGCTGTCGCAATCGCGTTTGCGCCGCGCGCCGCACCAATTCCATAAGCAATGGTGAGCATAATCGCGTTGCGGTTCGGCACAACGGTAATTTTCATGCTTTCCTCGGCATAATGCCCGTCAGGCACGTCAATATCATCGGTGAGCGCAGAACCACTAAGCGCCTTACCGATATTGGCAATATCAATAATGTCATGGGGAACGCCCAAGGCCTCGGCGGCCTTCGCGGCATAATCCAGCTCTTTCTTATGGCGCTGTCCGTAATCATAGGAAATAAGGCCGAGCAATGTATGCTCAGCCGCAACTTTATACGCCAATGTCACAGAATCCAAGCCGCCAGAGCAGATAACAATAGTCTTCATTTTTTGTCCTTGTTTTACTTTAAATGGGGTAGGCTGCGACCCATTGCGCATTCATATAACAAAGTTTTTCGGAAAATGGAAGAATTTTCAATTTGTTCAAGCGGATGTAATATTAAATTGGATCGGCGTCTAATTCATACGCGCCATCTTTATTATGAACCTCGGTTCCGTTCAGGGGGGGATTAAAGACGCACGCCATTTTCATTTCTTTGGAGGCGCGAAGGAAATGCTCATCATGTTTATCTAAAACATAAACAGTGCCGGGTTTTATTGGATATTTCTTACCGTCAGAGATCGTCTCAACTTCACCCTCACCGGAAATGCAATACACTGATTCAAGGTGATTTTTATAGTGCATGTGGAAATCTGCACCTTCATAGATTGTTGTGATATGGAATGAAAACCCCATGCCATCTTCGGCTAATATAAGACGGATACTATCCCAATTTCCTTTTGGGCATTTAATGTGTCTGTCGTTTTGTTCTGCATCTTGCAGCGTTCTTACAATCATAACTTCCTTTTTCATGTTTGTTGATTTACAGGCCTTACTATAATGCGCAGCCTAACAAGATAATTCACAAAACCCAAGCCTTTAGGGCGTTTTTTAGATATGGAGCTATAAAACAGGGA
>CAXBFT010000237.1:0-3508 GCA_963974945.1 uncultured Alphaproteobacteria bacterium | reverse complement strand
ATTCGCGATTTGCGGAACGGCAGGATCGGATGTCATCATCATATTCGGCATAGCAGCGCCGGCAAATACTGCACCGCCCTTGCTTACACGAATTGATTTATCGCCATCGGCAACTTCAACTTCTGTTAAACCTGTTTCATTTAAAAGATCAGCTAACTCTCTGATCGCATCGGAATCAATTTTCATGGATATATCTTATTCTTTTATTTTCTAACCAGTTTCAAACTTTAACGCTCTGAATACAAAAGTTAAAGCACAAAGTCAAAACATTAGAATGATTTACTGTAAAAGATCTGCAATTTTTTCTATGGCAACGCTATAACTTTGCGCGCCAAGCCCAGAAACCACGGCACTTGCAACAGGTTCAATATAAGATAAATGACGAAAACCTTCTCTGGCCTTGGGATCGGATAAATGCACCTCTATGATCGGGCATTGCAATAATTTCAACGCATCATGAATCGCAACCGAGGTATGCGTATAGGCCGCCGCATTAATAAGCACGCCCTGAAAAACGCCGCGCGCCTCTTGAATCCAATCAACCAATTGCCCTTCGTGATTCGATTGACGGAAGTCGATTTTCAAATCCAGAAGATGCGCCTTTTCAAAGCACAACTCCTCAATATCTTGCAAAGTTTGTGTGCCGTAAATCTTCGGCTCCCGCAGACCAAGCATGTTTAAATTCGGCCCGTTTAAAATCAAAATCTTCTTCATAGCATCCTTCTTAAGCTCTCAAAAAAAATGCCACCGCCAAAAAAATCGGGCGATGGCACAATATCTAAAATCAAAGCTTACTGCGCTTTTGCGGCGCGGGCATCGCTAACGCCTTTTTTCAGCGCATCTAAACCAACATAGCCGGGGAAAATTGTATCGCCGATAACAAAACCTGGTGTCCCACGAATACCTAAGGCACGCGCAACTTCCATTGATTTTTCAACTTCGCCCTTCACAGCATCAGAAGCCATATCAGTCTTTAGCTTTTCAAGATCCAAACCGATTTTTTCGGCAATCTTAAAATAAGCCTCTTCGGTTTGTGTTCCTTTATAATCCATCAATCCCTGATGCATTTCAAAATACTTACCCTGCATTTTTGCAGCCAAAGCAATAGTGGACATCAACTGTGACGATGGGCTTAGGATCGGCATTTCTTGGAAAACAACGCGCACATTTGTATCATCTTTCAACAAGCCCATAATATCTTCATAGGCCTTACGGCAATATCCGCAATTATAATCAAAAAATTCAACAACGGTTACATCACCTTCAGGGTTTCCGGCCATAGGCAAGGTGGCAGTTTTGAAATATTCTTGATATTCCGATAAACTATCCTGCGCAGATTGCTGTGTTTTCTGCTCTTGCTCTGTACGGTAACGATCAACAGATTCCAAAATAGATTCCGGGTTTCCAACAATATATTGTTTTACCAATTCTTCCAATTCGGCCTTTTGCTCAGGCGTGAAAGCCTGTGCAGACACAGTTTGCACGGGGAATAAAACCGCCGCCGCACAAGCGCCCATGGTAAGCGCCAGTAATTTTGTTTTCTTCATATTATTTTTCAAAATCGAACTCCTTAAACTCTACGATCATCAACATCTAAACATATCTATATTTATTATTCGCCAAGAAAATCAAAAAAGTCACTCCTTTTTCACATTTTCTATGAAAGAAAGAATATCTTTTGATTTTACCCAAAGGGCAGAACCCTCTTTTTCCTCATTCAATATGCTTTGCGCATTCTGACGCGCCGTATCAAATCGGCGCTCTAATACCGCTTCTTCTGCCAGATATAATTTTGCCTCATTCGGCCTTCCAATCCGCCCGTAAGCGGTCGCCAAAAGGCGATAAACGCGGCCTGAACGCGGCTCATCAATCAATGCGCGCTCCAATTGCTTAATCGCATCATTTAACACGGCCTGATTATTATCGGCAGATTCAATCAATGCATGCCCCAAGGCAATACGGAATAACCCCGCATTGGGCATAATCGCAATAGATTGACGATAATAAGGCACAGCCTCACTCACTCGCCCGAAATCAACAAGCATTTGCCCCTTCAGTTCCAGAAAATATGGGTTTTTTGGCTCTTTCGCCAATAAGGCATCAATGCGCGCTATGGCATCATCAACCTGATTATTTCGATAAGCCGCAATCGCGCGGGCATATTGCGCGGCAACAGAAACATCACGGTCATCATAGACCCACGGAATTTGCCCGGGGTTTATAAAACCAATCAATTTTGCCTTCATCCGTGCATGCTGCTCCATCCATTTGGCGGGATAGGGTTTATTTAAATCAGGCGAATCTACGACACCGCGCTTTAATGCTTCAATACGATTTCCAACCAATGGATGGGTTTGTATATATTCGCTCTGCTGTTCGCGCGGCATATAATTTTCCGCTTGCAGCTTTTCCATAAAGCTCACCATGCCTGACGGATTTATATGCGCCTTATCAAGGAAGCTTAGCGCGGCCTGATCTGCGCTTGATTCATGCACGCGGCTATGCGCCAAATAAGATCGTTGCGCCAAGGCACTACCACCCAAAGCAAGAGCAGGCATCGCGCTACCATCACCACTCACAATGGCCGCACCAACACCTAAAATTGTGGCAATCATACTCTCATAGGAGGCACGCTCCATCGCTTCACGGCTACGAATAAGGTGACCCCCGCTTATATGCCCTGTCTCATGCGCCATGACACCGATAAGCTCACCCGGATTTTCTGTGCGCGTGATCAAACCAGTATAGAAAAAGATATTAGATCCCCCCGCGACAAAGGCATTCATCACATCGCTTTGTACCAAAACAATATTAATGCTATCAGGGTTCAGCTTGGCCGCCTTAAAAATCGGATCACCCCATTCATGCAAGGTTTCCTCGATCTCTGTATCACGAATTAACGATAACCCTTGCCTTTGCGCCACGGCATCAGATACAAAAGAGAATAAAAGACTAAGGCTCATCATCGCTAAAATAACGATTTTATTTTTAAAACACCCAAACATCACATAGAATACTTTCGACATGTTAAATTTACTCTACTTATGGATTGATACGATCTGGTTGCCCATAGCCTTCTTTGGTGTACATAAAAAACACCGTTGGTGGTCATTGGGCTTTGTTGCCTTTTCCATGCTCCTCATCCGCTTACTGGCTGAGTTCATGGATCATATCGGTTACCCGCAGGGCATTATGGGGATAATGCAATCAAATGTCCACATAAGAGGTCTTGCCGTCTCAAGCATATTTTATATTATATTCTTACTTGTCGCCCATTTTTCTAAAAACACACAAGGCGTGGTGTTCATGGCGGCCTGCCTTTCTTTTTTCTTTATGATTTTTGTTACATCTGCGATCGTAATGCTGTTATAAGAACACACAAATATATAAAATAGGCCAGTGACATATGTCCCGCAATAAACCAAAAACAAAAGTCCGCACCGCAAAAGGGCGCAAAAATTCGTCAACGCGTTGGTTAAAACGCCAATTGAATGACCCTTATATTCTT
>CAXBFT010000236.1:0-3529 GCA_963974945.1 uncultured Alphaproteobacteria bacterium | reverse complement strand
GTAATGCAGAGCGTGGCCTTCGAGACACAGATGTATTTGCGCCCTATCTAAAACAAACGCATCAATATGCCGAATTTCCCGGCGCAGAGACCAAGCCTTTGTCACAAGCCGTCGGCCCTAAATCTGATTACTATAAATTACATGCACAAGCGTTGCAGGAAATTGAACAGAAAGAAGGGCGCAAGGCCGATTCACGGATGCTTGATAATTGTGTTGTCTTGTATATGCCCTTACAGCAAGACAATTTAGATAACCCAAGATATTATGCGTTTAAGGCAACATCTGTCCTTGAGATAGAATGTGCGCCTGATCCTCTATTAGCCGTTAATTATGGTGATGATGCACAAAAATCGCAGCGCCATTATCAAAAACCAATAGACCGCATTGAAACTCTGGCAGAGCTAGAGGAAATGGGTGATCCGTGGATGGCAAAGGAAATGGCTATATCTAAGGCTATACGCGGCTTTTCTGATGCAGCGCGTATTCCCAAAAGGAAAATTGATTTAAAGGCGGATTTTGATAGGATTAAAGACCTTGTTGTTCATTGCCCTTATCCATTACCCGAGGAAGATGAAGTGAAATATAGGCGCAAACTGGAACGTCAGGGGCTTAAGCTTGATGTACGGGATAGGCCGATTAAATCAATTGATGATGTGCGTAAGACGATTGATTCAAGTAAGGCACTTTTCTTTCCTAATGTTGTTTCAAAACAAGGCGGGCTTTATTGGGCAGATAAGATTTTCCTTCCTGCCAGTGTCGTTGTTGAAAAACAGCTGAGCAATCCTAAGGTTAACGGAATGCCTGTTGCCTTTTATTCAGGTATTTATGATGGCGATGGCAACGCGGTTCCAACCGATTTTGAACGAATTTCTAATCATTTAAAACGCGCCAATATGGTAACGCAGGACATGCATCATTTATATCAAGGTTTTGATAAGATGAAGCAAGTGTCGAATTATATTAAAGAATCTGCGCTCGTGCAGAATATCTATGATGTATTTGACGATCATAAGAAAGTTGATCTTCCTGTATCAAAATGCGCGGTGACATTTTTGGAATCTGCGACATCTGCGCATCCTGTTGATAATGATAATGCCTATATTTTGACGGTAAATTGTGGTCTGAATAAATTTGACAGCATCAGCGGCTATGGTATGTCAGGCCCGATGGGCGCAGTTATGTGGGGCGCGTTCCAGCTTATCGTTGAAGGGTTCGATCATATGGCCATGGGTGTGCAAGACCCGAAGGCCAAAAAGACCGAGGGATCACCGGATGAGGCGATGCGTAAAATCATGGGTGATGGTTATGGTGTTATCGCGCCTGATATTTTTGTGCGTATGTGGCAAATGTTACAAATGGATGCGTTGCAAGATGACCGTGAGATGAAAACCATTGCTGTGGCACAGGGCTGTGGTATTGGTGGGTTGCAGGAAATTGCCATTATTATGGCGATGAAAGAGCTGGGCGTTCCAGGCGCGGATCGTATTCATTTGATTATTGAAAATGCGGAACGTGAATTACCAAGCGGTATCATTGCCCCCCATGATGTATTATTGGACATGATGGATCAACGCGGTGATTTATCGGGGAGACTTGGTACGTATGCGACAACAAGCCCGCAAGAGACCTTGGCACAAATCGGGCATATCAAAAATCAGAGCATGACATATTACCCTGTTAAAAACCCGTTGGATACGATCCACCCGTTTGAAGATGTAAAGAATGAGCATTTAAAATGGCTTATGGGCTATGGCAATATACCGCCGCGTGAAACCATTCGCGATGTTTATAATAATGTACTGCGCGATAAAAATCATACACCGGACTTAGGGTAAACCACGTTTTCTTGGTTGCAACTCACTGGCGCATGTTTTATAAGCGTGATCAGTGAAGTCTTTATTATTTGAAAAACAAAAGGCCTGAGAGCAGATGTCAGAAAAATTCGAAGTTATTGTTATTGGTGCGGGTCCGGGCGGTTATGTCGCGGCGATACGTTGTGCGCAATTGGGTATGAAAACCGCAATTATTGAAAAGCGTAAAACGCTTGGCGGAACATGTTTGAATGTTGGTTGCATCCCATCAAAGGCATTGTTGAGCGCATCAGAGAAATATGAAGATGCTGCGCATCACATGGGTGATATGGGCATTGAGTGTAAGCCGAAGCTTAACCTAAAAAATATGATGAAGCATAAAGACAATGTTGTTGGTGATAACACCAAGGGCATCGAGTTTTTGATGAAGAAAAACAAAATCACCAGCATTACGGGCGCGGCCGAAATTATTGAGGTAGGCAAGGTTAAAGTTGGTAAGGATACTTACGAAGCAGATAATATTATCATAGCGACAGGCTCTGATGTGATTTCACTTCCCGGTATTGAAATTGATGAAAAGAAAATCGTGTCTTCAACAGGCGCGCTTGAGCTTTCCGAAGTGCCCAAAAGCATGGTTGTTATTGGCGGCGGTGTTATTGGTTTGGAGCTTGGAACAGTTTGGCGTCGTTTGGGCGCAGAAGTAACCGTTGTTGAATTTATGGATAATATCTTACCTGGAATGGATGGTGAGATTCGCAAAGAAGCCAAAAAGATTTTCGGCAAGCAAGGTATTGAGTTTAAATTATCTTCCAAGGTCGTTTCTGCAAAAACATCATCAAAAGGCGTTGAACTTTCCGTCGAACCTGCCGCTGGTGGTAAAGCTGAAACAATTAAGGCCGATGTCGTTTTGATGGCGATTGGGCGTAAGCCTTATACTGATGGGCTTGGTCTTGATAAAGTGGGCGTTAAATTGGATGAACGTGGCCGAATCGAAACAGATGAATTCTTTGAAACATCAGTTGAAGGCATTTTCGCGATTGGCGACGTGATTAAGGGGCCGATGCTTGCACATAAAGCAGAAGATGAAGGCGTGGTTCTTGCCGAGATTTTGGCAGGACAATCAGGCCACATTGATTATGATTGCATTCCTGGTGTTGTCTACACATGGCCGGAAGTTGCAAGTGTTGGTAAAACGGAAGAGCAGCTTAAAGAAGCGGGCATTCAATATACCTCCGGTAAATTTCCGTTCATGGCCAATGGTCGTGCGCGCGCAATGGGCGCAACAGACGGCTTTGTAAAAATTCTGGCTGATGCAAAAACAGACCGCGTTCTTGGCGCGCATATGATTGGGCCGAATGTTGGTGATCTTATTTCTGAAGTAGTGACGGTGATGGAATTCCAGGGCACAGCCGAGGATATTGCGAGAACATGTCACGCACATCCGACATTAACAGAAGTTGTGAAAGAGGCCGCCTTGGCCGTTCATAAACGCCCGATTCATATCTAAGGTTAAATATATAACCGATTCGAATTTTGAAAAGGCCCCTTAATATTGTGAAGGGGCTTTTTTATGCCTTATGGGTTTAGGCGATGTTCTATTTTTTTATCGAAATCAGGGTTTACAACCTTTTTGACCGTATAGGAATCAACATTCAGACAGAGCGACACACGTATTTTATCGGCCAGCTCTTGTTCAATATTTGAAATGGTAAGTGTTA
>CAXBFT010000235.1:0-3530 GCA_963974945.1 uncultured Alphaproteobacteria bacterium | reverse complement strand
GGACGCGTTGTTGCAACCGTAATAAATGTCTCAATATCACCTTCAACAGGATAGCGAATATGCCACATTTTACCTTTTTGATCTTTAGATTCGACTTCAAGATCAGAAATAGAGGTTAAAAGCTTTGTATCCCAGTTCACTAGGCGTTTATCTTTATAAATAAGCCCCTCTTTATAAAGCTGAACGAAAACCTTGCGCACAGCAACCGATAAGCCCTCATCCATAGTAAAGCGCTCACGCTCCCAATCAGGTGTGGCACCAAGAGCGCGCATTTGTTTAACAATAGTACCTCCGCTATGCTCCTTCCATTCCCAAATTTTTTCAAGGAATTTATCACGGCCTAAATCGTGACGACTAATGCCTTCTTTATCAAGCATTCGCTCCACCACCATCTGCGTGGCGATACCTGCATGGTCCGTCCCCGGTTGCCAAAGGGCATCGCGCCCCTTCATGCGGTAATAACGTGTCAATAAATCCTGCAACGCCGTATTCAGCGCATGTCCCATATGCAATGAGCCAGTAACATTTGGCGGCGGCATCATAATGGTATAAGGAACCTTCTCACTTTGAGGATCACAAGCAAATGAGCCTGAATCTTCCCAGTCCTGATAATGTTCTGATTCTATAGCTTGGGGATCAAATGTTTTATCGAGCATGATATTTTAATTTCCTTATTCATTAGCGGAGGAAATCATAAGGGTTTTCATGCGGAAGGCAAGGAAATATAAAGAATTATCATTCTTCAAGAACGCGTTTTGATACACGCTCAAGCTCTTCACGAACCAAACGCTCAATCACTACAGGAAGATTCTTATCAAGCCACGCCCGTAAAAGTGGCTTTAACTCAGTACGGACAATATCTTCTAATGTAATACCATGGCTTTCAACCGCTGTTTTACGGACCAATTCGCTAATTGCGGATACAGCTGCACTTTCTGCGTTTTGCGTCAACAATGATTCTTGTGGTTCGGATGCCTCCACCTTAGGCTCAACAGAAACCGGTTTGGAAATTGCCTCAGGCTCTGGCATAGCTTCAGGCTCGTCTTCTGGCTCTTCTGCAAAATCAATATCCATTTCATCAGCAGCAGAACCAACGCGCTCCGTCAAATCAAGAACATCATCCTCATCTTCAGCGGCAGGTGCATCAAAATCCATATCATCAATAGCAGATTGATCCAAAGGCTCCGAACTCATCGGAGCATCAAAATCCATTGCATCAACGGCAGACTGCGCCATCACCGCTGATGGCGCAGGCGCAACTTCGGGTGCCGAAGCAGCATGTTCAGGAGCGCTCTCTTGCTCAACCTCACTATCGTCGACATCTTCTTCATCATCTTCAGATATGATCTGACGAATGGAATCAAGAATTTCCTCGATTGATGGTTCATCTTCTGTTTTTGCTTGATCTGCCATATTGGATATAATTTAAGAAGTTAAGTGTTAGGAATCATTCAAATAAGTGTCATATATTGGAACGCAGTTGTCAAAGCCCGATCGCACTTTATACCCAAGCCTATCCACATCTTTATCAAATAGGAGGCATTTAATGGCTTAAAACTGGAATTGGGCGGCAGAAGATTCTAACTCAGTGAAAAATGGTGCATAAGCATCAAACAAAGGAACAGAGGAAACGTGACCAGAATCATCCTTACGATAAATAACAGCCTGGCTTTTCCTGCTTTTACGAATAATGGTTATTAATCGACCACCATTGGAAAGTTGATCCAAAATCTCCTGCGGCACATCCTTAACTGCACCATTGAGCATAATAAGACTATATGGCGCATGCTTTGCAACGCCCTGTAACAAATCGCCTGTGTCTTCTGCTAAAACAACATTACATGCGCCCAACTTTTCCCATAAACGCAACGCTTTATCCGATTGCCTCTTATTTTTTTCACAGGCAATTACAGTAGAAACCAAAGGCGATAAAATCGCAGAGCTGTAACCATAGCCACACCCAATATCCAATGTTACATCGTCAGCATTAGGCAATACAGCCTGCAACATTTTAGCATGAATCATCGGAGAAAGAAGATAGCGCCCCTGCCCTATATCAAGACTTTCATCTGCATAGGCAACGCCCTGCATTTTTTCAGGAATAAAAAGTTCGCGCGGTGTCGTTGCAAATATATCGAAAAGAGATTGATCAACAACGCCGTTAGGACGAATTTGGCAATCAACCATATTTTGGCGGGCTTGGGAAAAATCTGTCATATTCTTTATCGTTAGCTATATTTTATGAATGTTTTATACGTTTGTAATCGCATAATCAAATATTATGCTCTTAATGAAATACCCTTATTTGATAGGCATGACCAGAAGTTTTTTAGTATTTTTTGAAATTAACATGACTTGGTTATTGACTTACAGGGACGTTTTCCTTTAAGGATTATGCAACTTGTTAATTGAATGCCGTGGCGCGGTGTCAGAGTGGTTATGTAACGGATTGCAAATCCGTGTACGCCGGTTCGATTCCGGCCCGTGCCTCCAAAATTTCTTACTTGACAAGCGATATACATCAGGGCATAAAAGCCCACGAAAAAGTGTTCCCCAGTAGCTCAGTGGTAGAGCGAGTGACTGTTAATCACCAGGTCGGAGGTTCGACCCCTTCCTGGGGAGCCATTTTTTCATTTTTCCCTAAACCATAAAACCACTTAAACCATTGAAACCTATAGATACATTGGGTCCCCTTGACTTTATGGCTCCCTAATGTTGATAATTTACCTCTAAATTGTGCCACATTTTGTGGCACATAGAGGTTGAAATCATGACGACTAAGATATCAGGTAAATACATTTTAAAACGTGGCAATTGGTTCCACTACAAAAGACGTGTGCCCGAAGAATATAGAGACCTTTTCAATGGAACTCATATCAGAGCCCCCTTAGAAACGGATAGCAGATCAATCGCCGTTGAAAGAGCCAAGCAAATATCTTTAATGTTGGAAAACTATTACAGGGATATTGCATTAAATGGGGATGATCGAGATCAGGCAAGATACAAAAAAGCATTCAAAAAATTAAAATTGTGCGGCTTTAGGCATCTGAATTTTGCAGAAGTAATTTAGAATTGGATTCACGTTTTAAAAAGCACATCAAACATCAAAGGTGCTTATCACTGAACCGGTACGTGGGCTTTTCACCTGCGGGTGTTGTGATTCCCCCCCCTAACCTCTTGCTGATCAACTGGGCGCACAACGAAGTATCCTTATTATCTTTGCTCGAACAAGCAATATGATGAATACGGTAAACCTATCAAGCGCGAAGTGATGAAGGCGGAATTTCTTAAGATTATTCGCAGCCTGAAACCATCACCTAAAACATTCTATATGGCCTTAGATATATTTGGCCTGCTTTGGAAAGATCGCAAGGCCAAGCCAAAGGCCATACAAAGGCACTGAAACAGCAGCTCTCGCTCATTGACCGGAAAGGTCGGGCAGTTTCTTGCCCCTGTTGTAGAGGCTAATAATGCGATTTTAATTGATACATATGAGGATAAGATCAGAGCCTTGCAGGAAGAGAAGGTTT
>CAXBFT010000234.1:0-3533 GCA_963974945.1 uncultured Alphaproteobacteria bacterium | reverse complement strand
GCTTGGGAAACGCGATTCTGAACCAATTGCTGTGCCAAATCAACATCTGTACCAATGGCAAATGTTACTGTTATAGATAGATTACCATCCGCCGTAGCCAATGAATTCATATAAAGCAGGTTTTCAACACCGCTAATCTGCTCCTCCAATGGGGTCGCAACCGTTTCCGCCACCACAGAGGGGTTTGCCCCCGGAAAACTGGCTGAAATTTGTACAGAAGGCGGTGACACTTCGGGATATTCCGAAATGGGCAATTGAAACATTGCAATCGCGCCCATCATAAAGATGATAAAGGAGATCACACCCGCGAAAATGGGGCGGTCGATAAAATGGCTGGATAAATTCATCGGGGTATTTCCTTACTGACTATTTTGAGCCGCACTATCGGCAGCATGAATTTTTGGTGAAACAATCACCCCCGGTCTAATACGTACCAAACCTTCGGTAATCACACTCTCGCCCTCCTTCAGGCCGGAAAGAATGACGCGCATACCATCTACGCTTTCGCCGATTTTAACCTCACGATACGTTGCCGTCCCGCCATCACCAATGACATAGACAAACTTACGATTTTGGTCCGTTCCAATGGCGCGCTCTGATAGCAATGTAATTTTCTCATTGCCAGCTGTCCCCATTAAAATACTGACCGCCATACCGGAAAGCAGCGTCTTATCCTTGTTTTCAAATATCGCACGGGCGCGGATAGTACCGGACGCAGAATCGATACGGTTATCAAAACTATGTACAAATCCATCATACTCGAGATCCGCGCTCAATAATTTCAACCTTACAGGAACCTTGGACACATCATTCATAACACCGGCCTGAACCGAGTTCAAATAAGTGCGTTCATCCACTTCAAAATCAACATAAACTTTGTCATCCGCAACGACAGAGGTTAAGAGCGGGGCGCTCATGCCATTTTGAACAACATTTCCAACCGTGATTTCCGCGCGGCTAATTTTGCCTGAGATGGGTGCTTTAATATGGGCATAGTCCAAATTAATTTGCGCTGCTTCTACCAAAGCCTTCGCTCCCTGCACTTGTGCAGCCGCTTCATAACGTGCATTTGTACGCTCATCCAACAAACTTTGTGAAATCGCTTCTGTGCCAATAAGCTTCGTCGCACGTTGATATTCTTTTTCCGTAAAAGCAGCCGTCGTTTGCGCAGCAGCCAATGACGCGCTCGCCTGATCCAAAGCCGCCTGATAAGGGCGCGGATCAATCACAATTAAAACATCACCCTTTTCAACATGCTGGCCGTCTTTAAAAAGGATCTCGGTAATTTTACCACTGACCTGTGGTTGTATATCGGCATGATCAACCGCGACAATATGGCCGGAAAAATTTTTCCAAACTTGCATCGCCTTGGGTTCTATAATAACAGCCTCTACCGGCATAGCCTGTGGAACAGCTGCAGCCTTAACATCTTCCGATGCTTGAACCGCAGTCATATTATGCAGCGCAGCGCCCCCTGCCAATAACGCCAATAACGTGGCTGCTGATATTAAAATATATTTACTTTTTTGATACGCCATAACTTTTCCTTATACTTTGACTATACGGTCAACTTTTATTCTTTATATATGTCTATTAATTCCAATTAAGTCCAGAAGTGATTTTTCCATATGATTTTCGATGAAACCAAGATCATTATGAATCCGCGCCATAATCAAATGCCCTACAATAAAGGCAAAAATATCATGTGACTTCGCCACAACATCGGTTTCAGAGGAGATCAACCCCTCTACCATTAAATCACGCAAAGCACTTTGATAATACGCGGTCTTCTTGGCGCATATTTCGTTTATTTTTTTTCCGATCAATTCATCTTGCCCCGCAAGCTCAGAGCCTAAGGTTGCGAATGGACAACCACATACATGACCCAACTGCGCAGATATTTCCTTTTGTTGTTCAATGATATAACTCACCATAAGAGAAAATCGTTCTAATGGCGGACGGGTCGGAGAAAAGAGATCATCATAATGTCCCTTCGTATTGCACATGCAGTAATCCATGGCCTCCATAGCCAAATGCGCCTTTGATGGAAAGAAATGATAAAAGCTCCCCTTTTTTACATCAGCCTTTTTGCATATCTCATCAACACTTACCGCGTTGTAACTCTCGCTCCAGATCAATTCTGTAGCGGTCTCAATAAGCAGTTGCTTCGTATCTTTGGGGGCATCAGCCATCATTAAACTCCTTTCATATATCACTATATTACATGCAGTTGACCAGTTGGTCAAGAGTTTTGTGGGTGCCCATATTATAATTATAACTTCAGCTTCGCTTCAGCTTAATGGTCCAGAGTGAATGCGTTATAAGATTATAAGAAGAAAGATTACCCCTGCTATGATTACAGTAATTATACCCGTGCATAATGAGCAAGATAATATCGAGACGTTATTAAAGGAAATATCAGCCGCAGCACACACAGCTCTTATCAGTGAAGTTATTTATATTGATGACGGTAGCACCGATAAAACGCTGGAAACCCTTGAAAACATGCGCAAAGAAATGCCCATGTTACGCATTATAAAACATAGCGTACGCGCGGGACAATCCGCCGCCTTTATGAGTGGTATCCGCGCCGCAGGGAATTCTTTGATTGTATTAATGGATGGTGACGGACAAAACGACCCCAAGGATATTGCCGCTTTGCACGACTGTTATAAACACCATTCCACACAATATGAAAAAATTATGATCACGGGGCAACGTGTAAAAAGACACGATAATGTAATCAGACGCATATCCTCAAGATTAGCCAATAAAATACGATCGTCCGTATTAAAAGATCAAATCCGCGATACAGGATGCTCTCTTAAGCTCATCCGCCGCGAAGATTATCTACGCCTACCATATTTTGACCATATGCACCGTTTTTTACCCGCCTTATTAATGCGCGATCATGTCAAGATTCTGACCGTAGATGTTTCACACCGTCCACGGGATCGCGGCACATCAAAATATGGGTTTTGGGATAGATTATGGGTCGGAATTATTGACTTAATCGGGGCACGATGGCTTCTATCAAGAGGTACAGCCGATAACTTTAAAACACAGGAAATTTTATAAATGTTGAATAGTCTTCCACATATATCCTATGAGACAGCAACAATCTGGTTGGCCATCGGCCTTATTGGACAATCCCTGTTTTTTATGCGTTTTCTTGTACAATGGATAGCCTCTGAAAAAGCTAAAAAAAGCGTTGTGCCTGATTTATTCTGGTATTTCAGCCTCAGCGGCGGCTCAATTCTACTTATTTATGCTGTCTACAGAGAAGATCCTGTTTTCATCTTAGGACAGGGTTTAGGGCTGTTTATTTACTTACGCAATATATATTTTGTTAAGAAGACCAAGAATGAAAATCAGCTTTGAAACTACTTTGCCTTACATCTTACTGCTCGGACTTTTTATAACTGCGAGCATTTTCAGACCTCTTATGCCCATTGATGAAACCCGCTACCTCACAGTGGCATGGGAAATGTTTTTGCATAAACAATATGCTGTACTCAATCTGAATTTTGAAT
>CAXBFT010000233.1:0-3569 GCA_963974945.1 uncultured Alphaproteobacteria bacterium | reverse complement strand
CCCATATAATGGCCCATAAAGGTTGAAAGCCCAATCAACAGAACTGTGTAGAACAGAAAGAACCCTAGGGCCTGTGTGATTGAACGTAACTGTGCAAGATTAGTGATATGATTAAACATAATATACTCCTTTAGTTGCACTTTGCGCATCCAATTATAACAGACACCATGCCTATTCAATCTATCCGCGCGGGTTAATGGCAGGCCTTTAAAATCGCTTTTCTTGACATGCCAATTCTTAAATATCCTCCAACTCTGCATCCCAATATAAATAGTCACTCCAACTTTCATGCAGAAAATTCGGTGGGAAACGTCGTCCGTTTCGTTGCAAGTCATACATGGTGGGTTGAGTTGGTTCTTTTAGCGGAAACATGCCAATATCACGGGGCATTTTACTGCCCTTTTTTGCATTACAGCATTGGCACGCCGCTACTATATTCTCCCAATTTGTGCGCCCGCCTTTGCAACGCGGTACCACATGGTCGAATGTTAAATCATGGGTCTTGTACTCTTTCCCGCAATACTGGCATTCCCATTGATCGCGCAAAAATAAATTAAATCGCGTAAAAGCCGGATGGCGACGCGGCGCAACATATTCCTTTAACGCTAAAACAGAGGGGAGCTTCATCTCTTGATGAGGCGAATGCACAACGCGGTCATATTCTGACACGACGTTAACACTACCACGAAAAATGGCCTTAACAGCATCCTGCCAAGACCATACAGATAAAGGGAAATAACTCAGCGGCCTAAAATCCGCATTGAGTATCAAGGCGTGACATCGCTCCAGTGGCATTATAGCTGTACTCATAACAACTCTCTCCTCCTTTGGTGTTTTGATTTTGTCAAAGGATGCAGAACGCCCCAATCAACAAAATGCCAATTGCGAGGCCTGCATAGGAAGGAGCCAAAATGGCTTAGTCAAGCCTCATGCTTATAGAATCAGTATACCATAATATGTTAACAAAACCTATAATTTACAAAATGTTTACGAAATTTTAATTTTTTTGTGCGGAGCAGCAATAACAGCGCTTTATGGCTCAAACGATAATGCATGATCGGGATCAAAGCCCTTATCACTTTGAGACGCTAAATCCCTAAGCTCATCCATCAAGGCATTTGGCGCAGGCGGTGGTGAAATATCCATTTGCCGATCAGCCCTATCATCATCCAACCAAAAGAAAATACTTGGCGGTAATTGAAGGCTCCCTTGAGGGCAAAAACCATTTACCGCAGTATCATCGGTATTATAAACAAGAATATCATGTCCCTGTATTTCCCGCAGCATCGGCACATGCCCATTAATCCCAAACATGGCATCAAACTGCTTTTCCTCAATAGGAAAATCAGCCAAGAGCATGTCATAATCACTTAGGCTTGGGCGTAACGGAATAGCGGCAAAGGCATCGGCCAGTTCACGTCCCTGCTTTGTTTTTAAATTCGGTGAAATATTATATTCATGGGAATGTGCAGCAGCAGAGACAGTAAAAAAATCATTGTCATCCAAATCGATCGGCTGCCCCGCCATCATAAATTCATTCGCCCCATTACGGCGCACGGATATTTGCATGCCTTGATCATTGAGTGACATATTCACGTAATAACCACTATCACCTTTGATCTTAGGCATGATTATCGATCTTAAATCATTTTCGACAATAGATTTTACGCGGTGCATAACATCGTCTGTTTTCTGATCATACAGCGCCATACGATCCTTATAATCATCGACAATCTCTGCCGTTTCGCCCTGTACCAAGAAACATAATTTTGCATGAGAACCACGATGAGGGGGCTCACCCACTTCAAAAGCGATATAATCATCCGGCACAGCAACGCCGACAGGAGACCTGTTGAAAAAAGTTAACGGGTCTGACCATCCACCCGCAAATAACCTTCCACCAACAGCCTCGCACTCTTTCTCATCATCAATCAATCGCGCACCATCGGGAACAAAATGATCTCCGTCATAGCCTATGGGCGCATAAAGATATAAATCAAGATGCTTTTTCATTGCCCCACCATCGGCAGATTTTGTGGCATAGGATGTGCCATAAATCACAGGTTTATGCTCATAGGCTCTGGGGTATGATTGTGGGTTATCATTTGTCACGGCAATCACCGTATGATCCAGGCCTAAGCTTTGGGTCTTTTGGTTTTTAAGTGTATTCAAGGCATCATCAAGCGCAGGA
The DNA here is from genome assembly GCA_963974945.1 of uncultured Alphaproteobacteria bacterium. Lineage (GTDB taxonomy): Bacteria > Pseudomonadota > Alphaproteobacteria > Micavibrionales > Micavibrionaceae > UBA1672. The sequence continues at coordinate 1,378 of CAXBFT010000233.1, read as the reverse complement.
TCTTTAATAGCAGGAAGGCTTGCCCCCTGTGCTTGTTTTTGAAAGTCATTTTTGATTTGAATAATCTCAGAGCCCATGGATAAAAGCCCCTTATATAAGGCTCCGTCCGGATCAAGCTTGTAAATTTTAAAATCAACCATGATTTAATACACCCCCATTTAAGCAAAAATGCTTTTTTAAGAATGCACCGCCGCTTTTGATGCCTTTTTCATCGATAGAATGCGTAAGACCGCGCGTTGTATGTCCGCTCACCTCAAAGCCGTGAATGCCCAAGACCTCCTTTGCATGCTTCCATGCGCCGACCGGAACAACATCATCGGCCTCACCATGGATTAAATGAAGCGGCGGTTTTTGAAATGATGTCGTATTTTCATTTTCATCCCAAAGCAAAGCACCTGAATAGCCCAAAACACCTGCAAGCCTCTCCTTTAATCGCGGGGCGACATGTAGGGATGTCATAGTTCCTTGCGAAAACCCAAGCAAAGCAACCTTAGACAAGGGTAAATCATAGCGCGCAGCTTGCTCAATAATAAAAGCTTCAACCAAGGGGAATACGGCTTTCACCCCTTCCAACATCACCTGCGGATCGCGGTTTTGCAATGAAAACCACTGATACGCATTCGGATAACCGGGCGGAACCATGTCACAGGCAAAAGGGGCATCAGGCGATATAAAAACCGCATCGGGGATATATTGCGCCAAATAAGGCGACAATGAAATCAAATCTTGCCCATTTGATCCTACACCATGCAACATGATAACCATGTGTTTTGGCGCAGAATTCTCAGGGGCTTGCTCATAATAATTTGTAATACTCATAGAATTATCTCTAGCACGAGATGCGTATTTAGGGTAGTAAAACAATACACAACATGAGAATTATTATGCAATCACGTCTTTTTATCATCCCCTTAGCATTGCTCCCCCTCTTTACAGCGAGCCTTACCCTTGCCCAAGATGGTGATGATACGCACAAACCGGATTCCAGATATTTAAGTATTTCGATTGAAAATGATAATTTTGGTGGTAACTCTGATCGTTATTACACAAGCGGCGTGCGCGCCACATGGTTTGATGCACGAACTGATGTGCCAAAAGCTGTACAAGAATTAACCAAACATATTCCAACATTTGACGTTGATGAAGAAACTGGTACATTTTTCTCTCTCGGCCACAATATGTACACGCCCGCCGATATAAACATTGCAAGCCAACCCGCAGATGATCGCCCATGGGCGGCGTTTTTATACGGTTCTGTCGGGCTTGCCAATGTGACCTATAATGAAGATGTACCCCATCATGTGGATGAGCTTGAATTCACCCTGGGCGTTATCGGGCCGGAGGCTTTAGGCAAACCTATCCAACGCTTTGTCCATCA
>CAXBFT010000232.1:0-3624 GCA_963974945.1 uncultured Alphaproteobacteria bacterium | reverse complement strand
CAAAGCGGGCGATTTTAGGCACTGCCCAAATTGCCGCCGCGCCTGCCAGAACGAACGGCCAATAATTTACGATCACCCAATAGATGCCGTAGAGGATATAACCAAGAATAACGAGAACAATCGCACCGGGCATGACATTTGCGCCCTTACTTTTTTAAGAGCTTGGTATTGGTCAGGCTCTTGCGCTCTTCAGATGTTAGTGATCTGAGGTGCTTTCCATCAAAAACGCGCCTGATCGGTGTTCCAAAGCCTTCGCCCCATCCATAGGATGCATTGCAGCTTGGGCAATTATAAGATTGCGAAGGATAATCCTCTTTGAGCTTGTGACAAAAGATCGTGTCACAATGCTCACACCATTGCAGAATAGGGGACTTACAACACGGGCATCTTGCCCCGATTTCAAAATCTACTTCTGCCTCAAAACTCGATTTCCAGTTATCACCATGCACATCAAACGGGCTTCCGTCTACCTTGCTGTAATCTCTATCATCGTAATTGAAACGCTTGCCTACGCTATCAACCCTTACATAGCCGTCCACGTCCTGATCCCATTCAAGCGTTTGCGGGTTGCCCATCACAATCACATCAGCGCTATCAAAGGGGAATTTCTTGGCCTTATTCCATTCCTACACAAAGGGCTTATCTTTATGCTCGCTGCATACTGCTTTCACAAAACCAGTTGGTCCGGCGCTCTCAGCGCCTTGACCAACTTTCAGCTCGGCATCTTCTTTACCGATAAGAACAGCAAAGGCGCGGTGAATTTCTTTCTGGCGGTCTTCGTCTTTGGCTTCGATTGCTTCTTTTACCGCGTCATTTCTCAAGACCTTCAAAACGACCTCGGACGGTATTCTTCTTAAACCAAAAAGCTCTAATGCCTCTTCAAACGTCATGCTTTCACCCCATATTACCTGCTGCTACACCCACCACGATATAACACAGGGCGATAAGTTTGAAGCGTTAAAAATCGCAGCTAATAATGCTTTACCGATTCTATCCCTGATTCAATCCACCAAAAATGTGGGTAACTCGATCAAAATGCGATTTATTTTTTCTTGCAATACACCTTTGGCGTGTTTACTACATCATTGTATTCACTACTTCAGGGGGGAGAGATAATTTGGTTTTAATTGTTAATTTTTTGAAATTTGTTTTTCTATCTCTATTCCTATTTATAAGCTTTTTTGTACTGCTTGAATCTTTATTTATGCCACTTTTTTTACCTATGTATCAACATGTTGCTCTTGCGATTATTCTTTCGCTCATTTCAATACTCTTACATATAAAAAAGAAAACATTTATTGCATTCATGATTATATCATTGTCGCTGCTGGTACCTGCAGGTGCAAATTATTCAGGATATTGTATTCGCCAAAATAAATTTGTTAGCCCAGAAGAGAAAATACAAGAAGCAGTTACACGAATACATAAATGGACAAATGAAAAGCGTTTTTGGGCGATAGGGGAAGAAAAAATAGAGTTAATTCCATACAGTTCTGCAGAAGAAATTATAAAAAACAATCCTGATTGTTGTACCTATAAACAAACAGATAGAACTATCTATGGTGAATGGTCTATTGCGGAAGGGCGTATTCAGTACGAAACTCAATATAAAAAAGAAGATGGTTCTATTGAAACAACAGAACTGAAGGGTGGTGCAAATTATGGCAATTGCGGCGTAACGGAAATCTGGGATTTTATAAACTTTGGTAATGATTAAATTGAGAGGAAAATAAAAAATGGCGAGCTCTGCAATAGAAACAATTATGAAGTACTATTTGTATGGGTCAAATAGCGTTCCCTCAAATTTGGCTAGTGATTCACTTATTCGCACATCTGGTTCTACCACAACAATAACTCTCGACATTGCTAACCATATGAGTACGGCAGGTCGTTTCGCCAAGCCCAGTCAATTTGATGTCGTCAAAGAATTCTTTAATGTAAATAATTCCGGGCTTTTTGCCAATAATCAAACCTACAGTTTAACTGAAGTCTTAAATATTTTAAATCTTTCTGCTTCCGCCACAGAAATGAAAACTGACCATAAATTATATGCAGAAGGCACTGATTATTTGGTAGTGTCGCAAACATAAACGCTTTCTGCTAAAATCAGATTTTTCCGTTGTCCAAGAGTTCTCATGATTTCATTTTCCGGTCGCCATTATCCTAAATTTCTCATTCTTCAAGCCGTGCGTTGGTATGTGTCTTATGCTCTGAGCTATCGTAATATTGAGGAAATGATGAAAGAGCGTGGATTTGAGATTGACCATGCCACATTGAACCGTTGGGTTTTACACTTTGCGCCTTTATTAGAGCAAAAATCTCGTAAATATAAACGTCCCGTTCATCGCAGTTGGCGGATGGATGAGACCTATATCAAGATTAAAGGGAAGTGGCGATATCTCTATCGCGCCGTCGATAAATACGGCGCTACGGTTGATTTCATGGTGACCAAGAAGCGTGACGTGAGTGCCGCGAAAGCCTTCTTTCGCAAAGCGTTGAAAGGAAGTCGCATGCCATATCGTGTGAACATTGATAAAAGCGGCGCCAACAAGGCAGCTTTAGAGCATTTCAACAAACCGGGCTGGCTTACAGGAAAACGTAACTTCATTCTGAGCCAAGCCAAGTATCTGAACAATATCGTCGAACAAGATCACCGCCACATCAAGCGGATCACAAATCCGATGGGATGTTTCAGGAAGATGCATACCGCATCAAGAACCCTCGCAGGCATTGAACTCATGAACATGATTAAAAAACGACAACTCAAATTCATTAAATATATCGATCAAAACTTAACGCCGGCGCAGCAATTTTACCGCCTGGCGACCGACTAGATTTTGGCGCGTTGCAGGACTTTTCAAACTCAGTTAAACTTTGCGACACTACCAAGCCAGACAATTAGAGTTCTCTAGATTGTTAAGCGTCATTCAGCTCAGGCATATTAAACAATAGATCAACAAGAGGCTGGTTGATGTAGTAATTCTCACGGCCAAGTTTTTGCTTCTTCAAAATGCCACCTTCAGATAAAGCATCGAGATATCGTGTGGCCGTGGCCCTAGACACGCCTAAATCAGCTTCTAAAAATGCCACTTTTGTATAAGGGTGGCTAAATAGGTTGTTCAGTAAGTCTTGAGAGTAGAATTTGTAATTTTCACGAATTTCCTGCTTTTGAGACAAGAGTAAATCCCGTATGCGCTCGATGAGCGCCGTCGTATGCTGCGCCGTTAAAGACACACCTTTCAGCATATAGATAATCCATTCTTCCCATAGATTTTCATCGCGCGTTTTTTGAAGCAACGAATAGTAATCATCCTTGGTTTGATTGATATATCTTGATAGATACAAAACAGGTGTATCTAACAGCTCATTTTGAACCAGATACAGAATATTCAATATACGCCCAGTTCTGCCATTTCCATCATAAAACGGATGAATGGTTTCAAACTGGTGATGCACAAGCGCCATGCATACCAGAATATCGAGCTTTGTCTCTTCGTTGATGAAGCTCTCAAGAGCAGCCATATAGGCAGGGACTTTTTCAGGAGAAGGGGGCTCAAAAACAACACTGCCGGTGCGTTCGTTTCTTAGAACCGTTCCAGGCGTTTTTCGAAACCCTGCGCGGTT
>CAXBFT010000231.1:0-3650 GCA_963974945.1 uncultured Alphaproteobacteria bacterium | reverse complement strand
AAAGAACCAACTGACATTTACCAAATACATCGATCAAAACCTAACGCCCGCGCAGCAATTTTATCGCCTGGCAACCATTTAAAATCCGCCCTGTTGCGGGACCTTTCGAACTGAGTTAAACTTTGCGACAGAACCGCTTGGCGTGGCCGCGATCTTATTCCGACAATACCGTTCGGGTATCTGGCTCAGATCAGATGAGACCATGAATGGATCACCTCTTTATGACTTATGAATTTCGAACCTGATCAAGGAATTTATCAACAGATGCCCGAAGCTCGTCTGCTCGTGCAGATAGCCCATGTGATGAGCTTTGCAAAAGCTCAGTTGATGTTGAGCTATCATTTGCCGCTTCTTGAATAGAGGACATTGATCGCGTTACATTCGACGTGCTGCTTGCCGCCTCGGTTGCACTATGACTAATCTCAGAAGTGGCACTATTTTGCTCTTCAATCGCAGACGCAATATTCGTTGTTCTTGAGTTAACTTCTGATATTTGCTTAATAATATCGTTCACAGAAATAATCGTGTCATCTGCGCTGCTCTTGATTTCTGATAAACGCTCAGAGATTTCATCTGTCATTTTACGGGTTTCCGTAGCCAATTGTTTTACCTCATTTGCAACCACAGCAAAACCTTTACCGGCATCCCCCGCGCGCGCCGCTTCGATTGTTGCATTAAGCGCCAGAAGGTTTGTTTGCTCTGCTACATCACTAATAGATTGTATAACCGTATCAACTTTACTCATAGAATCTTGAAGCTGATCCAATTTTTGTTGCGATAAATTTGCGGCCTCGGTACAGAGCTGTGCTGTTTCTGCCGTTTTATTAATACTACGCGAAATCTCCTGCACCGATGCGGACATCTGCTCCGCCGCTGCTGCAACTGTCTGCACACTATGAGAGGCGTTTTGTGCGGCTGTATTTACGCTATCGCTCTCTCTTGAAGTTTTCACAGCAGCATCTGAAAGCTTCACTGAAATATCTTGAATACTGCTTGCAGATTCGCTGACTGAGCGCACAATAACACCTACGCTGCTTTCAAAATCATTGGCAACTTGCAACATTGCCTGCTTACGCTGATCTTCGCTTTGCTTACGAAGAACCTCCTGCTCATTTTGTAAATTAAGCATTTGCTGCTGATTTTCCTTAAATATCCGAAGCGAATTAACAATACCCTTCAATTCATCTCCGCGCACCAAAACTTCAATATCAACATCATTATCGCCATCGGCTAGTTTCAATGTTGCATTTGCAATTTGATTAATTGATTTCACGGTCGATACACCGATATAGAATGCCAGAAGAACCACACCAAACAAAACAATTGCTGCGATTGTAAGGATTTGAACCAACATCACTTCTGAAGTGTTTTTTGAGTGGGCGGCCTCATTATTTGATTTTTCTAAAGTTTTAAGGACAAGCTTATCCATCGTGGTTGTCAACGCGTTATAAGTCTTTTTATAATTTTCAAGCCCATCAAGAACCATACCAACATCTAGGGACACAAGATTTCCGGCAACATCGAATATGCCGTCATTATCAGTCCCAACATAATATTTGATAATATCCCCTATAAGGACATCAATTTCATCTTTCGTTGCCTGATCATAGACATATCTACTATTATAGTCCTGTAAACCATCAACAATAATTTGTGCTTTTGGCTTTAAGACGCTTTGAATAGGGGGCGTGGATCTGCCACTCGCATATTCCGTCATAATTTCAAAAAACTGGCTGTTAAGTGCATAAACTTTTGTATTTATGGATGAAATCTCTGACGCGCCTGCCATGTCATGTTGAACAATAACATCTGTCGTCGCTATTAATTTATTACTGGAATAATAAAAAGCATAACCAAAGCATAAGATGACCAAAATGAGAATTGCAGGGGTGGTGCCAAATTTCAATGCCATTGGCCAATTTTTAATACTAAAATTTTTCATCTCACAAATCCTTTATGATAAACTATACATACTATAGCTGTATGTTGGGGTGCTACATATTATCCTTTTAAAAGGTTAATATTAGCTCAATTGATACACAGTGATTTTTACGCGAATGGAACTTAGATCACTATATCATAAGCCCCCCATTAAAACAAAAAGAAAGAAGGAAATAATCCCTTCTTTCTAAAAAATTACATAGTTATTTCAAACCATTAAAAGTCATATTTCGCTTTCAAAAAAACCTGTGTATCCGTTTCTTCTCCATATGAAGATTGCTCATTTTCTCCAAATAAAGCTTGTCCATTTAAGGATACAGTCAACTTCTCAATTGGCTTGTATGAAATTCTTGCGTCCAAAATAACATCCGGATCAACATCAAAATTCACATTTGCACCATTATAATCCCTCAGTGAGCTGAAGTCAGACTGATATGAGGCAAATAAATCATAATCCCATGCTTCATTAGGTGAGTATCCAATATTCGCATTAAATATATGATCAGAATTTAAATCTTCATAATCAACTGTAGTAGAGATATCTTCCTCAACATTAGCATAAGTATAGTTTACACCATCTAATGCCTTTACTTGTTTCTCCATCAAGACTGACAGATCCACCATAAACGATAGAATCACCAACGCCACCCGTATCAAATAAAGTTGCTGTTCTTTGTGTAAATCCTTGCAATTCATTTATTTGCTGATAAAAGCCAGTCAGCTTAAAGATTGTGTTATGAGCAGGAAGGTTTCGCTCATACCCAATTTGGAAATCATGAACATCAGATACGTCCAAATTAGGATTACCAAAGAATGAAATTGTGCTTGGCGCTTGCACTCCGACCTCAAATGCACTTGGTAAATCAACGCCTTTTGCTGCGCTAAAACGAAGTGTATCAACATCAGTTGGCTTATAGATCAAACCGATATTATATCCAAACTCATCATAAACATTGTTGTATTCTGATTGTGCAAATGGGTTACCAAATCCATTTAATACGGACCCATCGAAATCAGATTGAACATGGTCATAACGCCCAGCAGTACTCAATGCCAATTTTTCATTAATATTCCAATACCATAACGTACTTAAAGACTTAATATTAAATGACGTTGTTCCAAATGTTGTTGTACCAATCGCATGATCTGTCGAATTATCACGGAATTCACCTGCAATACGGAATGTATGGTCAGTACCAAGCTTAAAGGTGTCACTAAGCTGAGCAACGATAACACTGTTTTTGAACCCAAATCTACCATTTGGCACCGTAAACACAGCATCAGCATTATTACGGTAAATTGTTGCATCAATGATACCATAATCCGTATCAGCCGTAAGATTGGCTTTTAAAGATGTAAATGTATCCTCGTTTCTTGTTCCGTCATAATATGCACTAAATGCATTTTTTTCTGTATCAGACGTGCTTCCTTCAAATCGCATTTGCATTGTGTCATTAAGTTTAAGAACAACATCAGCATTAATACTTCGTGCACTATCCTGGCCTTTAAGTATATTGCTCTCAGCAGGACTATATGAATTGGTATCCTCATCAATTTCAGAACCGCTTACAGATAGACGCGCGCCAAACACACCATCATTTTGGAATGTATATACACCAGTTGCTTTTTTATATCCGTTAAGACCGACATCAGCCTCTGCTAAATCAACATCATCAATAACTGTTGCAGATACAGATGCAATTATAATT
>CAXBFT010000230.1:0-3660 GCA_963974945.1 uncultured Alphaproteobacteria bacterium | reverse complement strand
CACCGGCATCTAAAACAGCGCGCAATTGAGCTCGTGAATTTGATTCATGTGGTGTTACACCATCAGGATTATAAACCTCAGCCATAACAAGGTAATTACCCTCGCCACGGATTGGATCCTGAACAAACATAACAGGTTTTAAGATACAATCGGAATCATCGCCGCTTGCCTGATTTGTAGATGAACCATCAAAACTCCATTCAGGGAAATCTTCGATAGTCGGGCTCGCGCCGACACTAACAACACGTGCTTTTGAACGTAAATGACGTGTTGGTATAGTACCATCAAGCCAGATATATTCGGCCAAAGTAAATTTAGACATATTAGAACTCTCCATTGTTCAACTTTTTTATTTAAAATATTTATTGCACATACAAAATTAGAAATCAACGGCTTTAGCGGCTTTCAAGGCTATTTTTTTGCACTGCACACATAAATAGAAGCTTATAAATCACAGGATTGTTGTTTTAGAAAATTCTTATATTCCAATTGAGACGTATTATTTTTTTCATAAGTTAGACGATCAATATACGCATCGGCAACTAAATCAGCCACCTGTGCAATTTGTGTTGAAAGTTGATCTGCCGCCCATTGCCCTATATCTTTTAATTTAGACAATTGGTTAGGTGTTGAAAGCGTAAAATCACTATCCGGGTGCATCTGCTTCGGGGCGGCCGCTACATTAAAATCAAAATTATGATAATGCTCCATCGCTGCCGCGCCGGTGCGCAAACTATATTGATGAACACCGTTAATGGGCGCTGAAATAAGACTACCAACCCCCATAGATAACACCGTGTTTTCCAAAGCATCCTTGCGCGTACGACTAACATTCTGGGTTGAAAAGTCACCTGTTCCCCAATGTAAATGCGCTAAATCTTTTGGTAGAGAATACGCTTTTACAACTTGCTGACGCTCTCCCAGTTCAATAACGCTCGCTTTCTCCACCGAACATTCTGATCCGTAGATAAAGCTTGCCTCATTTAAAACAGGGATAGACGGATTATTAAACCCTGAAAACCCACCATCTTGGGCAATAATATAATCATCACGATTGGGATTAGTAAGCGCCACGCCCGGCAAATAACTGGCAGGTGATGCACTAGCCATAACAACCTCACTCAGCACCCAGTTCTTACGCAAAGATTCGGTAGGATCGTTAATTAAGGTCCCCTCACCCCGCGCCACATGGCTTTTTGCAAACCGGGCGACGTCAACGCGTGCCGCTTTATCTTGCCCTTGCAAAAACTCAGTTGTAGACATCGTAATAATAACATCATTTCGTACATCTGAAAAATGCGCATCAGGGCCTATCACATCATTTAAGACAGATTTAAGCCCCTTATTTGAATATTGGGTTGCCCATTTTAATCCCTGCAATAATTGGCGTGGGTCGTTAAATAGGGTCTTAAAAAACCCATTATTATGCGGAAAGATACGTGCGGCATTTTTATCTATATAAAGACCAAATTCACCAGGAGAGGAAAAGTAAGGATTTCCACCATTTCTACCATCAATACGACACAGAGCAATAGTGGATAATGCGCCAAAAGATGTACCGCCCGTTAAATTTGTAAGATCGCAATAATGCAGTTCGGTTGCAGCCTGACCATAGCCCTTTTGATTAAGGCTATTTTTAACCTGTTTAAAGAAAGCATCTTTAATTTCAACTGTTGCACGACCATGAAGACCGCCGCCCTGATTCGATTCAGTAATTATCATCCCTTAGAGTCCCTATTTATTTTTGGAAACTCTAAAGGATAAAATTATAAAAAGCAATTTTGGTTACGTATCGAGGAAACTGCGAAGCTTACGGCTACGGCTTGGGTGCTTCAATTTGCGCAATGCTTTGGCTTCGATCTGACGAATACGCTCACGCGTAACGTTGAATTGCTGCCCAACCTCTTCCAATGTGTGGTCGGTATTCATACCAATACCAAAACGCATACGCAAAACACGCTCTTCACGCGGGGTTAAGGATGCCAAAACGCGCGTTGTTGTTTCACGAAGATTAGAGTGGATAGCACTATCAACCGGAAGGATTGCATTCTTATCTTCGATAAAATCACCAAGAGAAGAATCTTCTTCATCACCAATCGGCGTTTCCAAGGAAACAGGCTCTTTCGCGATTTTAAGTACTTTACGCACCTTATCAAGTGGCATGTGTAAACGCTCTGCCAATTCTTCTGGTGTCGGCTCACGGCCGATCTCATGCATCATTTGGCGCGATGTACGCACCAATTTATTGATGGTCTCAATCATGTGAACCGGAATACGAATTGTACGCGCCTGATCCGCAATAGAGCGTGTAATAGCCTGCCTAATCCACCATGTCGCATAGGTAGAGAATTTATAGCCACGGCGATATTCAAACTTATCAACCGCTTTCATCAAACCGATATTACCCTCTTGGATAAGATCAAGGAATTGAAGACCGCGATTTGTATATTTTTTAGCGATAGAAATAACAAGACGTAAATTTGCCTCAACCATTTCTTTTTTCGCACGCGCTGCCTCACGTTCACCTTTTTGAACCGTACCAACAATACGTCTCCATTCAGGGATTGGGAGCATAGACTCCTCTGAAATCAGGCCAATTTGGTCACGCATTTTTTGGACTTCTTCTGCGTGGTTTTCAACAAAGACAGCCCAGCCTTTAGCCTTCAACCCCTTAACATGATCAAGCCATGACGGATCAATTTCAGAACCATAATATTCCTTGAGGAAATCTTCGCGCTTCACCTTGCAGTTTACCGCAAGACGCATGATTTTACCCTCCATATTCACCAACTCACGGTTAATGCTGTAAAGGCGATCAATAAGCTGCTCAATACGGGCATTATTCAAATGCACGTCATTCATCAAGGCAACCATCTCTTCTTTTAAAGATTGGTATTTTTTATTATTTGACGCAGAAGGCTCTTCACCATTTTGCAATGCATCAAGACGCTCTTGCTGTACTTTGCGCATTTTTTTATAGGTCTTTTCGATATTACCAAAGCCTTCGAAAACCTTAGGGGCAAGTTCCTCTTCCATCACGGAGAGGGAAACATTCACTTCCTCATCCTCATCCTCAGACGATTCGCCGTCTTCTTTGGATTTATCCTCATCGCCTTTTTCGTCTTCTGCATCATCGTCGTCATCTGTTTCAGCGATTTTAGCATTAGCGATAGCCTGCTCGTCTTCCGGGCCTTTATATGTTGCATCAAGGTCAATAACCTCACGCAATAAAATATCACCATTTTGCAGAGATTTATACCAAGCAATAATAGACTCAATTGCCAACGGGCTTTCACACATACCGCCAATCATCATTTCACGACCGGCCTCTATACGCTTGGCAATCGCAATCTCGCCCTCACGAGAAAGAAGCTCAACCGCGCCCATTTCACGCAAATACATACGCACAGGGTCATCCGTACGCCCTGTATCATCATCGGCGATATTACCGCCACTGCCTTCATAATCATCGTCATCATCAGAGCTTTTTTTGCTACTCGAATCATCAGAGGAAGAATCATCATCATCACTCTCAACTAACTGAATACCAATATCTGATAATGCCGCCATAGCATCTTCGATTTGCTCAGAAGAAAAGCTCTTTGCCGGAAGCGCCTTATTAAACGCATCATACGTCAAAATGCCTTTGGCCTTGCCTTC
>CAXBFT010000229.1:0-3667 GCA_963974945.1 uncultured Alphaproteobacteria bacterium | reverse complement strand
AGCTTGCGCCGTTAAGCGGGCGTGGTATTTTCTATTACATCCTTCAGCGTGGTGAAAAAAACTCCGGTGTTGTTTTATTAAAAATAAGTGGTCTGCAAGGTGCTTGTCGCCTTATCATACAGCAGCGCGGCTTTGACGGTGTTCTGGGTTGGATGGATGCAATGAATAAAGAGCAGGTAGATGAAGCGGATGCGGATTCCTATATTCAACGTTCTATCTTGCGTGATCCCGATTTGTGGGTTATTGAAATTGAAGATCGGGAAATGAAAAACCCGTTTGAAGGCAATATGATTTAATCATTGAAAGGTTTTGTTATGAAAAAATTACTGACTTTGGCTGTGCTGGTTGTTGCTACGGCATCTTTGGGCGCATGTGCCAATACATTGGATGGTGCAGGCCGTGATATATCAAAAGCCGGTGATAAAATTCAAGAGACTTTTTGATTTTAGGCATGTTTTTTGTTACTCTATTCAATTACGCATAAAAAAAATAGGTGGGGCGAATGAGTTTAAAAGAAAAGACAAATGAAATTTTATTAGGTCTTGATGGTGTTGATCGTCAGGAAGACGGCTTGCCCCTGATTAATGAATCTGATGAAGTGGCTATAGTTAAGCACATAAAAGATCTTGTTGGGGAATGGTCTTTGGAATCAAAGCAGCAAGTACTTGACCTTTTAGAGGCTGTTCAAGTTTCTACGGGTGATGATTACTATTTGGCTGCAGTTGATACATCTAATCCTTATAATGACGGAGACGTGTTCAAGTCTCAAATTGATGGCATAGCTGATAAGTATGATCAAATATTTGAAGATGCTCGCTACGGTGATGATTCGATCAGCCCGGATTATTTTTCAGCACCACAAAACGGTTGACTTTGCTTGTTGTAAACCTTTAGCTTCCCTGCTGATTGTTCTTTTTGGAAAGCTCTATGTCTGCATTATCTGAAATTATTAAAAATCGCCGCACCTTCGGCATTATTTCGCATCCTGATGCGGGGAAGACGACCTTGACGGAAAAGCTTTTGCTTTTCGGCGGCGCGATTGAGATGGCGGGCGCGGTAAAGGCCAAGGGCGATCGTCGACGTGCGCGCTCTGACTGGATGAAGGTGGAGCAAGAGCGCGGGATTTCCGTTGCATCCTCTGTGATGACCTTTGTGCATGGTGGTATTACTTATAATTTGCTCGATACCCCCGGGCATGAGGATTTTTCCGAAGATACATACCGTACCCTGACGGCGGTTGATAGCGCCATTATGGTATTGGACTGTGCAAAGGGGATTGAGACACAGACACTCAAGCTTTTTGAGGTTTGTCGTTTGCGCGATATTCCAATTATCACCTTTATCAATAAAATGGACCGTGATGGTCTTGATCCGTTTGATTTGTTGGATGAGGTCGAACAAAAACTTGCACTTGAGATTGTACCCGCCAGTTGGCCGATTGGTATGGGGCGTGATTTCAAGGGGTGCTATAACTTGCTTGAAGATAAGCTTGTGTTGTTTGAGCGCACAAAGGGTGAGGCGCTGACGCAGTCTATTGAATGTTCGGGGCTGGATGATCCGCAGATTGATGATTTGTTGCCGCTTGAATTGGCCGCAAAATTGCGTGAAGATGTTGAGATGGTACGCGGTGTTTTCCCAGAATTTAATTTAGATAGTTTTCTAAGCGGCGGAATGACCCCTGTCTTTTTTGGATCTGCCGTGAATAATTTTGGTGTGCGTGAATTGCTTGGCGGTTTAGCAAAATTCGCGCCATCGCCGCGCGTGCAAACAACAGATGGGCGTGAGATTATTGCGGATGAACCAAAAGTGACCGCCTTTGTTTTTAAAATTCAGGCTAATATGGATCCAAAACATCGTGACCGTATTGCATTTACACGGATATGCTCGGGCAAATTCCGTAAGGGGATGAAGTTAAAACATGTGCGATCAGGTAAGATGTTGACCATTCATTCGCCGCAGCTTTTCCTTGCGCAGGATCGTGAGATCGCCGAGGAAGCCTTTGCCGGTGATATTATCGGTTTGCCTAATTATGGAGGGCTTCGCATTGGAGATGCCTTGACTGAGGGGGAGGATTTAGTCTTTACAGGCATACCAAGTTTTGCGCCAGAATATATGCAGCGTGCGCGAGCGGAAGATCCGCTTAAGGCTAAACATTTGGGTAAGGCGCTTGAGCAATTGGCTGAGGAGGGCGCTGCGCGGGTGTTTAAGCCTTATAGTGATCCTGATTGGGTTGTCGGGGTTGTCGGGCCGTTGCAGTTCGAGGTTCTTCGTGATCGTATACGCAGTGAATATGAAATCCCCGTGAAATTTGAGGCGACCAGCCTTTATACTGCGCGGTGGTTATCATGTGATGATGCGCTTAAGCTCAAAAAATTTATTGATACCAATCAAACGGCCATTGCCTTAGACCATGATGGTGATCCGGTTTTTATGGCACGTAATGCATGGCATCTTCAGGATGCGGAAGATAAATTCAAGGATATAAAATTCACGGCAACGAAATAGGCGCGTTGCCTGTTTTATTCGGCATCGCCTGCATCCGCATTTATTTGCACACGTTTAATGCCCGCCGTGTAATTCCCTAAGACATTCAAGATATTCGAATATTGATCCGTCCAGGCGCGAACCCCTTCGCGCGGCATAGTCGGTGTCCATCCATGATTTGTAATATAGGTGGCCGCATCAGCAGAATGGGTAAGCGTGATGTAATGAGCGGGGTAGGAATTTACACCTATATCTTTAATTGGAAAGCTTTTGGAAACAAATTTTCCATAGGCTGGGATATTGATGTTCTTGGCAATTTCATGAATAACAGGCTCTAAATCCAGATATTTATTGGAAATATGCATGACAAGAATACCGTCTTCTTTTAATTTTCTTAGGTACATCTCGATTGCTTCTTGTGTGATGATGTGGACGGGGATGTTATCTGATGTGAAAACATCAATCACAATAGCGTCATATATGGCATTATTTTGTTTGGCTGTTTCTAATCTGCCATCTCCGATGAATATTTCATACGGGCTACCGCAATCAGAGAGGTAGGTGAAGTATTTTGTATTTTCTGCCAAATCAGCAACGTCCTTATCAATCTCATAAAAATCAAACGACCTGTTCGGGTGTTGATAGCAGGCAATAACCCCAATACCCAAACCAAGACCGCCAATGTGTTGAGGTGTCTCTTGTTTGTCCAGATAGTTAAACACATCTGTAAGGGGGCTGTGTTCACTGTAATATGAGATGCGGGTGAGTTTATCTTCTTCTTTTAAAAGTTGGGTGCCATGGTCGGTGATGCCGCTGATAAATTTGCGCTCTTTATCTGTTTCTAATAACTTATGGACACCAAAGAAATTTCGATCACGTAAAATAACGTCGCTGTTATTAAAGATTGAAATGGGGGATGCAACAGGAGAACATAGTATAATTGCGCTTGCTATAGAGCCAAATAGCCATTTTGTATTGAGTGTCAGTGTTAAAACACTGAACGCAATCATCGAGCAAAGCGTCAGCGCCATGACATGTGCATTGGATATAAGGAAAAACCCTGCATAGGCTAAGAAGGCAGTCAATAGGATCATAATGACATGATTGATATTCAGTTTTTTAAATGCAGCGGCGTTATAGTCTTTGCTTGCGCTGTATCGCATGATTAATGCCGCCGCGATGG
>CAXBFT010000228.1:0-3708 GCA_963974945.1 uncultured Alphaproteobacteria bacterium | reverse complement strand
ATCTTTTGAAAGCTGGGGGTATTGTCAGGTTAATGAATATTCTGGCGATCCGTTGGATTGTGTTATGTCTTCTGCAATGGGGATTCATTGCGCCGGTACGGCGCCATCTGGTATTGCACCGATGATTGAGATTATGCGCCTGTTACCTTGGCAGCGCCCGTCATCGCCATTTGAAGAAGGTGCGATGATTTTCAGATCGCCAGATGGTAAAATTTGGCCGTATCAAACAGGAACAAATTTAACAACAACATGGTTTGACTTGATTTTCGCGCAACCGGGCGGTGGTAAGTCTGTTTTGCTTAATACATTGAATTTCGGAACATGTATGACACCGGGGTTAAGTAAGTTGCCCTATGTTGCGGTTATTGATATTGGCCCATCATCATCAGGTTTGATTTCATTGATTAAGGAGGCCTTGCCCCTAACGCGTCAACATGAAGCCGCATATTTCCGTCTGCAAATGGCGCATCAATATGCGATTAACCCCTTTGACACACAACTTGGGTGCCGCGCGCCAATGCCGGATGAGCGAAGCTTTATCGTTGAGATGATGACTCTTCTTACAACGCCTCCGGGGTATGATAAACCTTATGATGGTATGCAACAGCTTTGTGGTCTTGTTGTTGATGAGATGTATCGTTGGAGAAATGATTCGCAAGCCAACGCCGAATCGCGTCCATATTTGCCGCGTTTAGAAATGGAAATTGATGCGGCTATTCAAAAATATAATATTCATTTGCCATCAGACCCGTTGTGGTGGGATGTCGTTGATAAATTATTTGATCTGGATCTAACGCATCTTGCAAATATGGCTCAACGCCATTGTGTTCCTACATTAAATGATGCGATTACTGCCTCCAGACGACCGCAGATTCGCTCGTTGCTTGAGCAGACCTCCGTTGGTGTGAGTAGTGAGAGTGTGATTGGCGCGTTTGAGCGAATGATTACGTCTTCTATTCGTGAATACCCAATTTTATCTTCCGTAACGCAGTTTGATATTGCGGATACAAGATTATGTTCTTTAGACTTAATGGATGTTGCGCCACAAGGTGATGAATCTGCCGACCGTCAAACATCAATTATGTATATGCTTGCGCGTCATGCGTTGGTGCGCTCATGGTGGATGAGCCCGGAAAGCCTGCTTAATGTTCCGGAAAAATATCGTGAATATCATGGCTTGAAGCTGCAGGATATTGCAGAAACACCAAAACGTTTGAATTTCGACGAATTTCATAGAACCAGTAAATCAAACTCAGTACGCGCACAGGTGATTCGTGATGTGCGTGAGGGTCGTAAACGTGGGGTTCAGATTGTTCTGACATCACAGCTTATTGATGACTTTGATAAAGATATGGTTGACTTGGCAACGGGAATTTGGGTTTTGGGTACGGCGATTTCTGACAAAGCTGTTCAAAATGTGGTCGATCGATTTGGTTTGTCAAATACGGCCAAGCACGTGATGCGTTATAAGTTGACGGGGCCGAAAGCGATTGGCGCGCCTGCCTTGATTGTTATTGGATCGACCTCCGGTCGTTATGAGCAGCATATTTATAATACGCTCGGCCCTATTGAGCTTTGGGCATTCTCAACTTCCGCGGAAGATGTATCGATCCGTAACAGGCTTTATGCTATTTTGGGGGCAGCGCGTGCGCGTTATATGCTTTCCAAAAACTTCCCAGGAGGAAGCGCCCGAAATGAAATCAGACGCCGCGTTCTTTCAAATAGTGAAGAAGGTGGGGATGCGCGCGCAGCTATGATTAGCTCAGTTATAGAGGAAATCGTCAATGAGTTGATTGATGAGAGCCGCGCAAGCCAGGAGGCTGAAGATAAGAAACGCATAAAATTGAAGCTTCGTTAGGTATATGAAAAACCAGCAAGAGAAAGAGATCTTAGATCAAACTGTAATTCAGGAGGAAAAACCTGAAGTTTCTTTCGTGGAAAAATTAGCCGCAGAAAAGAAAAAGCAGAAAAAAAAGAGAAATAGGCGCATTATATATT
This sequence comes from uncultured Alphaproteobacteria bacterium, assembly GCA_963974945.1. GTDB lineage: Bacteria > Pseudomonadota > Alphaproteobacteria > Micavibrionales > Micavibrionaceae > UBA1672. The sequence continues at coordinate 1,710 of CAXBFT010000228.1, read as the reverse complement.
TATGCTTGGGACTTCTTTTTGTTTATGGCCTGTATATACTCTTTAAGCCTTTTGAGGCATCAGCCGATTACGGTATATGTAGAACAATATTGGAGCTGACAATTCCATACCCACATACCTTATATGTAAGTGAGTTAGGCTATACAAAGGATGCTGCCTTAAAATTGTGGTATACGCATATGGATGCCTTTGGTGAATATCGTATGGAGCCGTTTGAGTGCAAGTTGGGTTATAATGAAAGTGGCGCATTGATTATAGAGCAAATTCGCATGCATAAGGTAAGTTTACCGCAAGATAGGATTGAGGCTCTGAATAACATTATGCCTTATTTTAATGAGAACCCCCTGATTTTAGTGTGGCCCACAGCCTTACCAGATACAATTTCAGATCTGCATTTGGATATTGAGGGCGCACGAAGACTGCAATTGAATATTGTTAAAAACAGATAAGTCGTTTGATTCGTTTGCTGTATTTATCAACTTTGATTCTTCTCTCATTTTATGACATAACATATAAATATATTTTCTCGAATCTGGGTTTTTTGAATGGCGGCCACCAAAATTATAGCAGCCTGTATGATGCTTTCTGCGCAAACATATGATGTGCCGCCTGCTGTTCTTGTTGGAATATACAAGGCAGAGGGCGGAAAAATCGGTCAAGAAGTAGCAAATACAAACGGATCATATGATCTTGGGCCAATGCAAATTAATACAATATGGTTGCCGGAACTTTCGAAAAAATGGGGTGTTAGTATTGAAAAAGCACATAGCATGATACGCGATGATGCATGCACAAATATCGATGTGGCAGCAGGAATTTTACGGAGTCATTTGAACGAAACACAAAATCTTGCACTAGCGTTGCAGCATTATCATTCAAGAACACCTAAATTTGGTACAAAATATAAAAAACGTGTGCTTGATATTATGGTAGATAATGGCTTGCTAAAAACGAAACGCTAAGCCCCGCTCAGCAATGTTTTTCATTGGTTTTTAATAACAAAACAGCGCGTATATATTTGTTTGTTTTATAAAAATAATGGCAGAAGTGTATTATAAACAACAGTTACCCTTGATTTGCACAAAGATTTTGTCTAGTATTTCAATAGACTAAGTTGCTTCGTTTTAGGGTTTTTAAAATATGTCTCGTAATCTTCTCCTTCTTCCTCTTTTATTTGGCCTCACATTGACGACTGGTTGCTCTAATACGCAATCGGGGTCCAATCCAAAATTTAGTGGTGGTAGTCCGCAAATTGTGGCCTCTCCTGATTCTGTTTCTGCCATTTTGGCTGAATCCGCGGATCGTGCATCCAACGCGCTTGAAACATTAGCGTCTGTTGAAAAAGCAAGAACCCCGGGGACGCAAATGTCACCAATTGGTGATGTGCCGGCAGAGCTACGCCGCACTATTACGGTTAATTGGGTTGGCCCGATTGAGCCGATTGCAAAAACTTTGGCGGATCGCGCCGGATATGGGTTTCTTGTATTGGGTAATGAGCCTGCAATACCTGTTGTCGTCTCCATCGATGCAGAGAATAAGCGCGTAGTAGATGTTTTGCGTGATATTGGTCTGCAACTTGGGATGCGTGGTGATGTAAAAGTTGACGCGCGCACACGTATGGTTGAGGTGTATTATACACCTAATGCAGGAATTGGTGGTTAAGAGAGGTTGAGTTAATGCGTTTTCTTCTAAAGGCAAGCGTTTGTTCGG
>CAXBFT010000227.1:0-3737 GCA_963974945.1 uncultured Alphaproteobacteria bacterium | reverse complement strand
GTGGATATGAATATCATCCCCAACGATAAGATTGATGAACGCCGCGCTTTTGCCTCTCTCCCTCCGTTGATTAAGGGTTATATTCGTTTGGGCGCAACCATTGGTGATGGTGCCGTTATTGATGAGCAATTCAATACGATTGACGTATGCATTGTTGTACAAACCAGCTTAATGACAGACCGCTATAGAAAATATTACGAACGAAAAATCCAAAAACCAATGCCCGGTCAATCCGGCGAAAAAAAATAATGCGCCCTGTAATCGCTACATTCAAATTCACGCTATTTGCATTGGTCAGCCTTATTACAACACCGATGCAGCTTACACTCATGCGTTTTTACAAAGGTAAGGGCCTTTATTGCCTTCCTATGCTTTGGCATAAGATTATATGCCACATATTTCGCATAAAAGTTACAATACATGGAAAGCAACACAAAGACACACAAACTATATTCATAAGCAATCATATATCCTATCTCGACATCCCTGTAATAGGAAGTACCATACAAGCATCATTTGTTGCCAAGAAAGATGTTGCATCATGGCCCGTATTTGGACTGTTATCAAAATTACAACAAACAGCCTTTATAAGCCGCGATAGAGGCGATGCCGCGCAAGGAAAGAATACATTGGACACCATGCTGCATGAAGGAAAAAATCTTATTATTTTCCCTGAAGGTACGTCAACAGACGGTCAGAGTGTTAAAGATTTCAAATCAAGCCTATTTGCCGTTACCATGCAAGAAAGCCTCTCCCATATAAAAATACAACCGATTACTATAAAGGTGATCTCCGCGGATAAAAAAGCTATCACAACACAAAAAGAGCGCGATCTTTATGCATGGCATTTAGATATGGAAACCCCTCTTGCGCCGCATTTATGGCTTTTTGCACGGCATAGGGGCGCAGAAATATCCATGACTTTTCATGAGCCAATCTCACCACAAAATTTTTCTGATAGAAAAACACTTGCCAAGACATGTCAATTAACCGTATCCAATGGCTTGTCTACACCAAACGAATCAACAAAAGAAAGGATGACACCCCAATGAACATCACCCCTGAAGAAATGGCTCAATTAAAAGCACATATGGACAGAACCTTTAAATGTTCTGATCTGACTATCAAAAAAAGAGATAAAGTAAACGATTCTATCGAGGTTATGATTGGCGGCGAATTTGTTGGAATTATTTACAAAATCATCGATGAAGGTGAGACGTCCTTTAATTTTGAAATGGCAATTTTAGATATTGATTTGGTTTAAGCATATTCAATATTTGCGATTTAACATTTCATCTTGCTATACTAATTAGATGATAAAACGCACTAATGATAAAAAGCAAAATGAACTATAAAAAATATAACATGGCGTTGTTCCTGATTGTGCTAAGCATGGCGACAATAAAGCCTTGCTATGCGATTGAGCCATTATCATACAAAGACGATATAAGCCCTAGCCTGAAAGTAACATTAGGGGCTTATTTAAAAGACCAACTTAAAACAGATATTTCTCTCTATACATTCGCGCCGACAGACCTCAATTCAGATGGACAGGACGAGTATATTCTAAAGAGCAAGCAATGCACAGAAATAGAAAACATCTGTAAATATTTAATATTTGCTGAAAAAAAAGAGAATATTCTGCTATTATTACAAAATGATGTTAAAGATATAATGTTGGCAGGCACATCTTCGCACGGTGTAAAAGATATATTGGTATTTCAAAATGAAAAAAATGACTTTAATTTCGATATATATATGTGGTCGCCGCGGGAAAAGAAATATATACTGAGCAAAGAGTAAATAATAACGAGAAAGCTTGTGGTGCTTAAAAATATAAACCTTACAATGAAACAAATAGCGTTAAGCTTCGCCTCTATGTTGATTTTATCGACTGGCGCTTTTGCTGCCTGCTCTCCGGGCATACCTTGTACTGATTATAATATATACACCAACACCACATCAGGCACAGATGCCGCCCTTAACGGCCCGAAGACTGGTCAGTCAGCAACTCAATATGACCAAGGGGCGTGTGATGGTAACTTTATGAATCAGATATACTCACGCGCCTTTTTAGAAGCAAGCCGTGACGTTATCATGAGCGAACAAATTATTCACAAACCAGATAGCGTTCTTGAATATACGTGTTTTGATCAAATTGTCGGCATGGCCGCAGACGCGGTAGGCCCTGTTTTTACAGAAAACACCTATTGGGATAACGACCACACCTTCGCCGAAAACTCATCAGGAAGCTTGCTCACTGGCGATGACAGCAGTACAGATATCACCGTAGATGGTGCCGGCCTTGGTAGCAACTATATGGATGATAGTTTAGAAACGCTTCTTTATAGCGAACTCAATGAATATATTACCAAAAACTTTTCACACACCTATTTGGGTGGTGCATTAACGTTAGATAATAATATTACATCATCTGCGATGCGGACAAATACGTATAACTGCAGCCACATGAAGTTGGTTTGGGACGTTGCAAAATGCCTGGATTTTGCAGAAGATGACAGATTCAGGTCTTTTGAACATCTTGCATCATATGACCCACGTACAATACCATCAACATGTTCTCCGGCTAGCTTAAACTCATCCGATTCTATTACCGCTACTGCCTCAACAAAGTTGGACAATACATCACCCGCATCAATCAATCCAAGCGGCAACATATCCACACCATGCCCAACAACGGCCTCACCTACTACTCTGGTAACAGGGATTAATGATAAAATTATAAAAGTGTCCAATAATTGTGACGCATCAGCATCCCAACCTGATTCATATGCCTCAATGGATACAATGAAAACCCATACCGACCTCATCAAGGGGTTAGGGCAATACCTTCCGGGGGTTGGTAATTCAACAGGAACAGTTCTATGTAGTACTTTAAAACCTATGCCAACGGGGCTACCTGTTATAACATATACCTATGGTGCACCATACGATTCTAGCAACCTAACCACCGTGGATAGAGACGCATTTATACACTATGAACATTTCTGTACAAACCCCGGATGTTTCTATTACCAACCAGTAAAGGCTCCATATGTCCCACTTGCACCGTTGCCCCCAATGACGACAGCAGGAACATGCATACCAATACCTTAGAATAAGCCAATCCTGAAAATGTTATTTGCCATTAGGGGTGGTTTTTGATTAGAATAAGAAAGTAATGAGAATGAGTGATATCAAGGAAATCAGAATTATGAAGGTCAAGGTTAAAAAAACCCCTCTTAAAAAATCATTTTTGATTTTACCAATGCTATGCTTGGCTTTTTCATTATTTAGTAACACAACGGCATTTGCCGTGAGTGTCATTGCAGATACGCCATGTGACGCATTATATTACGAATCATTATCTTCTCGTGCATGGTTAGAAGCACAACGTGAAATCACACAAAATCAAAATTTAATTCTAAAACCTGATAGTGTCTTTGAATATACCTGTTTCAACAGATTGGTAAGCGAGCTCGCGGATCATGGCACATCTGGAATGATGGGTGGACCCTCGTTACAAGGTGCATTAAGTGATGTCGTAGGTGCATCATTGAGCTCTTATATTGGAAATAATTATTCTGTTGGAAATTTACTTGGCGGACACCCAACCGCGGCAGGTGTCGATCATAATGAAACGACAATAAGTACAGGGTTGTCATATACCTGTGATATCATGGATCGCGTTTGGAAGGCCGCAAAATGTATTAATTTCATTTCAACGCCTCTATCTG
>CAXBFT010000226.1:0-3741 GCA_963974945.1 uncultured Alphaproteobacteria bacterium | reverse complement strand
TGATATGTCGAGCGATGTTTTCGAGCCGGAATCCGTTGATGCAATTATAAACTCATTCACTCTGCATCATGTTTTCTCCGACTCCAGATATAATGAACGCGTGGTCAGTGACACATTGCGCAAGCAGTTTTCGATGTTGAAAAATGATGGCGTTATGTTCATTCGTGATTTTGCCAAACCACAACAAGGTGAGTTTGTCTTGCTTGAAATGCATGATGAACCCAGTACAGGGAAATCTTTGGCCGATATGTCAGAGGCCGATTTGCTTGTCTGGTATTCAGAGCATGCCCGCCCAAAACAAGACCCCGGATGTGGTGGATTTTTCCTTGAGGAACTCCCCCCACGCTTTCCTTATACGCGGCTTTTCCGCCTGCCGTATAAATGGGCGTATGAATTTATCATGCGCAAAGATAACCGCGATGTGTGGGAAAATGAGCTTCCGTTTGAATATACATTCTATACGGTGCAAGAGTTCCGCAATGAGCTAAGCTCTCAGGGCGCTCGTATGCAATATTCTGCGCCGCATTGGGATGATGAATATATTCGTACTAATTTTGACGGGCATTTTCGCTTGTTGCAAATGAATGGTGATCAAATTGGTGATCCACCGACAAGCTTCATTGCAGTGGCCCGAAAGCTGCCTGAGCGCAGCAGCTTGAACGTGAAAGAGCGCCGCGTGACCAACGATGATGAGGGCATATTACAAATCAAAACCCTGCGCGATCAGAAAAACGGCGATCTGGTTGATGTGGTCACACGCGATAAAGAGCTTGCAGAGATTTTACCCTATCGCATCGATGATAGCGGCAGGCTCTATATTTACCTGCATGAAGGAATTCTGCGCGGTATTGTCAATACTGTTCGCCGTAGCGGCAGTAATATTGACGGGCGCGAATGGTCGGGGCATATGCTTGAAACCATTACCACAAATTATACCGATATTCTTGAGCTTGGGCCATTTGATGTTGAAAACACCAAGGAATTTGCCAAATCATATATCGGCCTGAATACAGCCTATAACAGTGTTATAGAGGAAGGCAATACCTATTACCCCGACCCGAATTTCATCGATGAGCGCGTACACACCTATTACATCAGCACGCATGGCAATAAGAGAGACATCGCGCCAAAACGCAAAATTCTTGAAAATAATCATTTCCAAACCAAGGGGATGATTAGTGAATTTAATGCACAAACCGTTTTGGATGCGATTACCATTGGCCTTATTCCCAATTCACGATTAGAGTTGCAAATCTTATCATTGATGCAACATTTGAATATCAAGGCTGAGAATTGGATTAGTAAGGATATTAATGTTGCCTCCGGGGATATTGGTGATCGCGCGTTTAAGGTGCGTGAATTCCTTCGTCAAACATCAAATAACGATAAACGCTTTAAAGAGGTTAAGGGCCCCGCCGGACAATTACGCCGTGTGAACTCCATCTTTGTGGAAGAAGGACAAAGTCAGGGCGGGCGCACCGGAATTTCATCAGAACATGTTGATTTCGTACTCTCCGATGACAAGACCATTAACACCGCAGTTATTCTGCCGATTACGAAAAGCACAAAAGGCGATCTACATGCCGGCTTCATGGTCAAGCATATGCCTGTACCACAACGCTATGAGGGAAATGGTTTAAGCGTGAGCGTACCGCAAATCAATATCCCGAAAGAAATTACAAATTACCGCATGCTCAAACAGTTTATAGCGGAAAAATATGGGGTAACCCCTGATATGGTTTTAAAATTAGGGGAAAGCTATTTCACCCATATCGGCATTACCCCACAACGTATCCACCCCTTTGCGGTGACCTCTGCGCCACATAAATTCGCTGATCCCGGAATGACATTTATTCCGTTTTATCAATATATGCTGCTTTGGAAATCTTTATCAAAAGAACAGCATTTCATGACAACCGTTGCACGTGCCTATCGCTATCTGCCGGAACATATGCGATTGCAGGCAAAGCGTGATGTTAAGGTAATTTTAGAAGATATGTTCCGCTCGGCGCAGCCCGATTGGTCTATGCCTGAATCCATTGCACCATCAAAGGCGCATGCACCGCATAAAGATGCCTCTACATCTGATGCCGCGCCCCCATCTGCCGCGAGCGATCAGAAAAAAGCATCATGGCTATCCGATATAAAAGCCAAGGATGAGAGCAAGAAAGATCAAAAAAAGAAACGTAAACTCGGCCTCACCCATGATAAAGGCAAACATCTTAATGAAGGATCATCAGGCGTTGAAAGTGACCCCGATGAAATTGAAGAAGATAATAAAGAGACAAAAAAAAGAAATATCCTCGACATTAATTTGATTGAAGAATTCGAACGTGAAATGGACGATATACGCGATGTTCTCGAAGAAGATCAAGATAATGAGCCACGACCCGAAAAATGGTAAAACAAGCTGATACACAAAATGATATTATGGTCTTTGACCGCGCGCGTATCTGCCAAAACCGATTGCGCGCGTCGAAGGGGTTTTCCGATTTTGATTTCTTATTCAAATGGAGCCGTAACATCCTTTCCGATCGGCTGTATGATATTAATCGTCAATTTCCAATGGCCTTGCATATTGGTTCGCGTGGGGGAATATCCGCGCAAGAACACGATAAAATCGATTGGCTAAGCCATATGGATTTAACACCCCATCCCGTTCAAACCATGGACAGCCCCTATATTCAGGCCGATGAAGAATTTTTACCTATTGCACAGAAGTCTTTGCATCTGGTGTTGAGCAATCTATCCCTGCATAGCGTTAATGACCTGCCCGGGGCGCTGTTACAAATTCGCCAAAGCCTTAAGGAAGACGGGTTGTTTCTGGCCTCTATGCTTGGCGGGGAAACGTTGCATGAATTAAGACGTGCCATGATGGATATAGAGATGGAGCTTTATGGCGGCGTATCCCCCCGCGTTGCGCCCTTTGCTGATAAACCGCAAATGGGTGATTTACTGCAACGTGCAGGCTTTACTCTGCCTGTGGTGGATTCCGAGATTGTTACCGTGACCTATGACAACGTATTTAAACTGTTTAAGGATTTACGCGGTATGGGGGAAGGCAATGCCATCCTCCAACGCAATAAACAGCCATTGAGCAAGGCCTTTTTCATGCGACTGGCAGAGCATTATCACAATCTATATGCCGAGAAAGACGGGCGCATTGTGGCATCATTTGAGGTTATATTCCTGCTTGGCTGGTCACCGCATAGCTCCCAGCAAAAACCCTTACGCCCGGGCAGCGCCGAACACAGCCTTGCCGAAGCTCTGGGCGCAACCGAAATAAAAACAGGAGAGCGCAGCGCCCCATGATCACCGTTCAAATCATTCCCATTATCGAAGATAATTACGCCTATCTGATCCAAAGCGAAGACGGCACAACCGCCATTTTGGATGCGGGAGAAGCAAGTCCGATTATTGATGTGTTGGAAGAGCGCGGCCTGACGCCTGATTATATCCTAACCACCCATCATCATTGGGATCATGTGAACGGAAACTCGAAGATCAAGGCCAAATATAATGCCAAAATCGCCGCCCCCGAAAAAGAAGCGCCTCTAATTAAGGGCGGTGTTGATATTACATTGAAAGATGGCGATATATTTACCCTTGGCCAAGATAAGGCACAGATTATAGAAACCGCAGGGCATACCATGGGGGGCATTTGCTTTTATTTCAAAGAGAGCGGCATCATCTTCACAGGTGACAGCGTATTTTCCCTTGGCTGCGGACGTTTATTTGAAG
>CAXBFT010000225.1:0-3789 GCA_963974945.1 uncultured Alphaproteobacteria bacterium | reverse complement strand
TTGGCTATTATATATAACTGTATTGCTGTGCCATTGGCTTTTATAGGGTTGGTTACGCCAATGGTTGCTGCTCTGGCGATGTCAGGGTCATCTTTGGTAGTTATTGCCAACTCATTTCGTTTGAAATTAAAGTAAAGGATAATGCTTCATGGATATTCTGGTTTATCTCATTCCTATTGCCCTATTATTGGGGCTTATTGGTTTATTTGCCTTTATCTGGAGTCTTAAAAGCGGTCAGTACGAAGATTTAGATGGCGCGGCCTTGCGCATACTTATGGATGATAAAAACGAAGAAAAAGAGCGTGATATTTAATTATTATTGATAAATATCAAAGCATGCGTATCATTTACATGGTTAATAGCTTTATGCTTTTACAGCATCATTTGATTTGTAAGATAAGGATAAAATATAATGCGGAATATTTCTTTAAAGGCAATGTTGATTGCATCTGCCCTGAGTATCGTAACCATGCCCGCAATGGCAAAAGATTTAGGTGATGGCCCGTTTGCAAAAGAGCGTTTTCAGGTGCGTGTACGCATTATTGACGTTGCGCCTGATGAATCATCTTCTGTGAATATTGGTGGTAAAGCTGATGTCGATTTTGCCGTTGTGCCAGAGCTCGACCTTACGTATTTCTTCACGCCGCATATTGCCGCGGAATTGATTGCGGCAACATCAAAACATGATTTAACTTATACGGGGAATGTAAATCTGGGCGATGCATGGATTTTGCCACCGACATTGACGTTGCAATATCACTTTGCACCTGACAGTAAGTTCAGCCCATATCTTGGTGCGGGTTTAAACTACTCTTTATTCTATGGTGAAGATACTGCCTCTGGGTTTACGAATTTGAAAGTTGATGGCGGCGTTGGTTATGCGTTGCAGGCTGGTGCTGATTACTGGATTGATGAACATTGGGGTTTAAATCTTGATGTGAAAAAACTATGGCTTAATGTTGATGCCTCCTTAAATAATGGTGCGATTAAGGCAGATGTAGACCTTGATCCATGGATTTTTGGTGCGGGGGTTTCATACCGTTTCTAAAGTTTTGTATGATAGATAGATATATAATCAAAGGGGAGAGCGAAGCTTTCCCCTTTTTGTTGTGACAGCATCGCCTTTGTCTTTATTTATATCGGTGACAGTGTTATCTTGTGAAATGTGATAATAAATTTTAAGGATTAAGTGCATGGCAGGCAAAAAAAAGGCATCATCTCTAGAGTCATTGGCATCGGCATCTAAAAGCGTTGTTGATTTTTCAGGGCATGGCGCTGCTTTGGGTGCGGCCGGTTATCGTGTTGCAAGTGACCATCCGGAAAATTGTGAATTTCTAAGTGAACCCGGCCATAGTATTGCCATTACACCTGATAAAGAGGGTTTTGAATCTATGTTGGTTGGGGTTGCGTGGGATAATATACGCACGGAAACATCGGGTTTATTTGGTCGTTGGTTTAAAAAAGTAGCAAAAATTGGTGTTGATCTGGATATTGGATGTTTATACGAGTTGCAAGATGGAACGCGCGGCTCTATTCAGGCATTTGGTGAGAAATTTGGCGATTATAACGAGGCTCCTTATATTTCCCTCTCAGGCGATGAGCGTACAGGAGATGCGGAAGGGCATGATGAATATATTCTTATAAATGGTAAAAAGTGGAGCGAGATTAAACGCCTTCTTATCTATATATACATTTATAAAGGTGCGCCGAGTTGGTCTGATATTAGACCCCAAGTGGTCATTGATGTCCCTGGTGAAAATGATCTGTATGTAACGTTGAATGCGCATGATGATAAATTATGTCTTTGCGCAGTTGGTGAAATTGAAAATGTAAGAAATGGTATGAAGCTTACCAACCGTACAGAATATTTCCCCGGGCATGAGGAAATGGATCGTGCCTTTGGCTATGGCTTGCAATGGGCCGATGGTAAAAAAGCGCCTGCTTAATCTATTCTTGAACCTAAAGAAAGTCTGTTATGACTGAATTATCAATATACGAAACGTCTATCTTGTCTTTGGGCGCGTTATTCCTTGGTATTATTATGTTGATTAAGGGCGGTAACTGGGCAGTTGACGCGGCGGTTTTTGTTGCCTACCGTTTTAATATATCGCCTATGATTGTCGGTTTTACTATTATTGCAATGGGAACATCATTGCCTGAATTGGTTGTATCAGTTGTTGCCAATTTACAAGGTTCCCCGGGGATTGCGATTGGTAATGTTCTGGGGTCAAATATCGCTAATATTCTGATGGTTCTTGGGTGCTCTGCTTTATTCTTACCGCTGGTATCAAAAATATCGATGGCCTTGGTGCGTGATTTGGTTTTCATGATTATCGTCACAGCCGCACTATCGGGGCTTCTTTTTTATGGTGAAATTAGCCGCATTACAGGACTGATGATGTTTGCAACTTTATTAGCCTATATATTTGTGCAATATAAAATGGGTGATGATAATTTTGAGCCGGATGACGATATGTCCGAATTACCATTTAAAAATAGCCTTTCTGCTCTTGGAACACTTTTTATTGGTCTCGCCAGTATTGCGATCGGTGCAGAGTTTCTGGTCAATGGTGCAAAGGTTAGCGCGCATTTAATGGGTGTGCCTGAGTCGGTCATCGCCCTAAGTATTATTGCATTTGGCACATCCCTTCCGGAACTTTCGACCAGTATTATTGCCGCGCGTAAAGGCGAGACAGGCATTGTTATTGGAAATATTGTTGGATCTAATGTTTTTAATATCTTAATGATTATTGGTCTATCATCAGCTGTAAAGCCTATTCTTGATGGTAGCTTTTCACCGCAGCTTGCAACATTTGATTCTCTTGTGACATTGCTTATTGCGATAGTGTTTACTATTATTCTTCTTGTTATGGGGCGTATTAATAAAATAACCGGTGTATTTTTCTTATTCTTATATATCGCGTATAATGTGTATATATATACTGCAAATATTGCGGTTTAGATGTTTTCTTTTGAGGTAAAAAAGGTTTTTAAATATGGTTGATATTTTTGATACGTCTTATAATAAGGATGTCCAAGTAAAAATCACTGATAATCGCATTAAAAAAGGCGAGGATGTAAATATTACTGCAAAAGACCCTACGATGACCAATATTGTGGTTGGTGTTGGTTGGCAGCTTAATGCATTTGATACCGATACGCTTGATTTGGATGTGAGTTGTTTTTTGTTAGATAAAGACGGAAAAACCCGCAAGGATGATGATTTTGTTTTTTATAACAATCTTGAGGGGTGTGATGGTGCAATCGTTCATAATGGTGATAATTTAACCGGCGCAGGGGATGGTGATGATGAGACGATTTCCATTGCGTTGAATAATTTGCCTTATGATGTTCTTAATGTGATGTTTGTTTTGTCAATCTATCGCGGCGAAGAAAAGGATCAGGGCATGGGAAGTGTCCGTAAAGGGTATCTTCGCGTTTTAAATGCATCGAACTCTCAGGAATTATTACGCTATGAAATATCTGCAGATGTTGAGGAAAGCAAAGAAACAGCATTTCTGGTTGCTTCTTTGAATAGAGAAGGGCCAAAGTGGCACTTTGGTGCAGTGGGAGTGTTATGTGAAGGTGGTTTGGCCAAAGTTGCTACGGATTATGGGATGATAGTTCATACGGGCTAGTTTCTTATGCCTTCATGCCCATTGGTTTTTGTTCAACTTTAAACCCTTTTTTACCGACACGACCACGTCGTCCGCCTCGAGAGCTGCTGCTGTCTGTTAGGTGTTCTTCTATCAATTCATCAATATTTGGAAGCTCTCCCATTTGTAGAGC
>CAXBFT010000224.1:0-3799 GCA_963974945.1 uncultured Alphaproteobacteria bacterium | reverse complement strand
TCGGCTTTATGTTGATAATCAACAACAAGGTCGATTTCTTTTTCCATTGCAGCTTTGTATGTTGCCTCGTCAATTGTACCTTTTTTGAAATCCGCACGTGCCTTACGAATATCAGGCGTTTGTGGGAACGATCCAATTGTCGTCGTTGGATATAGCGGCAAATCAAGCGCAGCATGCTGAACTTTTTGACGCGTGGCAAACGGAGATTTACGGTTTGTAATCTCAGGCGTGATATTTGCAATACGTGATTTAACGGCATCATCATGGATACGCGCAGATGTCGCACGATCTTTCTGAACCGCATCACTCGCAGCAATCTCAGCCGCAATAGCCGCACGACCTTCATTTGCACCTTTAGCAATGATCGCAATCTCAGAAACTTTCTGCGTTGCATATGCCATCCAACCTTTAAGCTGTGCATCCAATGCGTCTTCGCTGTTCAAATCAACAAGTGTATGAAGCAATGAAGAAGACGCAGCAACAAATACTTTGTCTGAACCCAGTTTAGCAACAGCCTTCTCAACCAAAGTCAAAGACTTCGCAAGGTCGTTTTTCCAGATATTGCGGCCATCGACGACACCGATAGACAATGTCTTATCACCGATTTTTGCCAAAGCTTCGTCCAATGCCTTTTCTGCGTTATTGGCAGATGTATTGGCTTGGTTCGGACCACGGCACAAATCAATGTGAAGCGCATCAACAGGCAGAGCGTAGAACGCATCAGCATTATCGCGCAATGTATCAAAGTAAGATGTTACAATGATTTTCACGCCGCATTTTGCAAGTTCCGCGTAAATCGCTTTCGCGCCATTTCTGAAACCGTCACAAACATCACTTACGAATGAGGGTTCATCAATTTGAACCCACTCGGCCCCTTGCGCAGCGAGTTTAGTAAGGATTTCCTTATAAACAGGAAGAAGCTTCGCTGCAAAATCAGCAGGCTTGAAATTTTCAGACTGCGCCTTACCAATTTGAACAAATGTCAACGGACCAACAAGAACCGGACGCGTTTCAATGCCTTGGTCTTTTGCTTCTTGATACTGATCAAATATTTTTGTGCTTGAAAGTTTTGGTGACATACCCTCTTCAAATTCAGGAACAATATAGTGATAGTTTGTATCAAACCATTTTGACATTTCCATCGCAGTCACATCTACGCCGCCTTGTTGACGACCACGCGCCATTGCGAAATATGTATCAAGGTCAATATCCTGACCATCCCATTTATAACGAGACGGAACAAGACCCAACGTACAGATCAAATCAAGGATTTGGTCATAGAATGAAAAATCATTAGATGGCACATGCGCAAGACCAGCATCTTTTTGTAATTTCCAGTTCGCACTACGAAGCGCAGCCCCTGTTTTCAAAAGCTCTTCTTGTGAGCTTTGGCCTTTCCAATAGGCTTCTACTGCCTTTTTCAATTGACGCATATCCCCGATACGCGGAAATCCTAAATTTGTTGATTGAACCATGAATACCCTCCATTTAAGGTTTTTTATAAAATTAAATTCGCTTACCCTTTCGGGATAGAACGGTTCGCAAGAAAGATCAAGCAAAAACGGCGAAATAAAGGCCGATGGGGCATAAATATTCAAAACAAGCTAAAACAAAGCGTGAAAAGGCTTACAACCAGAAAAAAGCATAGAAAAATTGATAGTTTACAAGCTAAATCTGCATTCATTACAAAAAAATTTACAAACCCAAATAATATAGTCGTTTCACTTTATTCTGTAACAAGGCGCAAGTGAATGCCACAGAATAAATGCAAATGACTATATCAGAGCAAAGCTTCAACCGCCTGTTTCGTAATATCGGATTTGTTCAAAGTATAATAATGAAGATGATCAACCCCATTTTTTACCAAATCTTCTGATTGAGTGATAAGCATTTCAAGCGCGACTTTACGCGCTTCTTCTGGCTTATCCTCTAACCCTGCAAATTTTTCATGCACCCACTCAGGCACAGTGGTTTGACATCTTGCAGCAAAGCGGCACATGGATGTAAAATCATGAATCGGCAGAATCCCCGGAACAATCGGTGCCTTAATATTGGCTTTTTGGCAAGCTTCGAAAAAATCATAATACACATTATTATCAAAGAAAAATTGTGTGATAGCGCGATTTGCACCCGCATCAATCTTCTTCATCAGAGCCTCAATATCCTTATCCAAAGAATCCGCATCAGGATGTTTTTCAGGATAAGCGCCGACAGAGATTTCAAAATCCTGACGCGCCTTTAACGCCGCAACAAAATGGGACGTATATTGAAAATACTCCGCATCAGGGTCAAGCGGCCAATGCAAATCATCCGGCATATCCCCGCGCAAAGCGACAAGATGATGGATACCACTATTCCACAGCATATCAGCCAGCGCATACATTTCCTTACGTGGGGTGTTAATATAAGTCAGGTGAGAAGCCGTAGGAATATCTGTTTTCCCCTGAATACCCTTAATGATTTCCAATGTCTTATCACGCGTTGAACCACCCGCACCATATGTCACCGTCATAAATTTAGGATTAAGGCCCTTTAAAACATCAATCTCTGCCATAAAGGTTTCGGTTGATTTATCAGTTTTCGGCGGGAAAAATTCAAAAGAATAAGTTGGTTTGCTCACGTTATTTACACCTTGGTTTTTTTAAATCGAAGCGCATTACAGCATTGTTTTAAAAATCGAGCAAGACACAGTTTTTGTTTGTGTGTTCCAAAGCAATATTTACCAACTAAAATTGAGGAATATATTGATTATTCCACGCTTTTGCATTACGCGTAACATGTATAGAATTCATTGGCATAGAGCAGGTTTAAGGTTAAAAATACACATGACACAGACACAAAAAATATTATCCGAAGCGCTTAAAGAAAATCACGACCACATCCTTATTCTGGATTTTGGCTCGCAGGTGACGCAGCTCATCGCGCGACGTTTACGTGAAAGCGGCGTGTATTGTGAGATTTGGCCGTTTAACCAAGCCACCGAAGATAAGATCAAAGCCTATGACCCAAAGGGCATAATCCTTGCGGGCGGTCCCTGCAGCGTTCTTGATGAAGATGCGCCATCCGCGCCTGAGATTGTATTTGAATTGGGCGTGCCTGTTTTTGGTATCTGTTACGGCCAACAAACAATGGTGAAACAATTAGGCGGTAAGGTTGAGGCCGAGCAATCACGCGAGTTTGGCCGTGCCTATGTTGACGTTGTTGCGGATTCCAAAATTTTGGACGGCGTTTGGAAAAATGGCGCGCATGAACAAGTCTGGATGAGCCATGGCGACCACGTTGCCGCGCTTCCTGATGGTTTTAAAGTTGTCGCGAAATCAGATGGCGCGCCTTTTGCCTTTATCGCCGATACAGATCGCCGTTTCTATGGCGTACAATTCCACCCCGAAGTGGTGCATACGCCGCATGGAAAAGATTTGCTCAAGAACTTCACGCATAATGTTTGCGGTTGTAAGGGTGATTGGACGATGGCGGCGTTCCGAGAGGAAAAAATCAAACAAATCCGCGAACAAGTTGGCGATGCCAAGGTTATTTGCGGCCTTTCAGGCGGGGTGGATAGCTCTGTCACCGCGGTTCTTATTCATGAAGCCATTGGCGATCAATTGACCTGTATCTATGTGGATACGGGGTTAATGCGTGAGGGCGAAAGCGCGCAAGTTGTCGATTTATTCCGCAACCATTACAATATTCCCCTGATCCATGAGCAATCAAGCGACCTGTTCCTTGGCGGTCTTGAGGGGATTTCCGATCCTGAAATTAAGCGTAAGCTTATTGGCGGCTTGTTCATTGATGTCTTTGA
>CAXBFT010000223.1:0-3814 GCA_963974945.1 uncultured Alphaproteobacteria bacterium | reverse complement strand
CACAAGAAGAGGCACTTCTGCGTGTTGAACCACAATCTCTTGATCAACTATTGCACCCGACCCTTGACCCAAATGCAGAGCGCAATGTGATATCCAAAGGTTTACCGGCTTCTCCGGGCGCAGCATCAGGTAAAGTTGTCTTTACTGCCGATGAAGCAGAAATTAAATCTCATGCTGGTGAAGCGGTTATTCTTTGCCGTCAGGAAACATCACCCGAAGATATTCACGGAATGCATGCTTCTAATGGTATTCTGACCTCACGCGGCGGTATGACCTCTCATGCGGCTGTTGTTGCGCGGGGAATGGGTAAACCATGTGTAGCGGGCGCAGGTGATCTGTATATCGATAATAAATCAAAAACAATCCGTAAGGGTGATATTCTTATTAAAGAAGGTGACCTTGTTACGATTGATGGTACAACGGGCGAAGTCATGCTCGGCAGTGTTGCAACCATTAACCCCGAATTATCCGGTGATTTTACAAAATTAATGGGTTGGGCGGATGAGCGTCGCCGTTTGGCAATTCGTACAAATGCGGAAACACCATTAGATGCACAAACTGCACGTGATTTTGGCGCAGAGGGAATTGGACTTTGCCGCACGGAACACATGTTCTTTGATCCTGAGCGCATTCAAAATGTTCGTGAAATGATTTTTGCCAATACAGAAGACGCCCGCCGCGCCGCATTGGAAAAACTTCTTCCAGCGCAGCGCTCCGATTTTGAAAATCTATTCGAAATTATGCGCGGTCTTCCAATCACTGTACGTTTGCTTGACCCACCTTTGCATGAATTCCTGCCACATAGCGCCGAAGATATTAAATCTTTTGCTAAAACAGCAGGTTTTCAAGAAGACAAAGTCGCTCATCGCCTTGAAGAGCTTACGGAATCAAATCCTATGCTTGGACATCGTGGTTGTCGTTTGGGTATTACATATCCTGAAATCTACGAAATGCAAGCCAGAGCCATTTTCGAGGCTGCCGTAAATGTGGGAAAGAAAACCGGTGAAAGCGTCATCCCTGAGGTTATGATTCCATTGGTTGGCGCAAAGAAAGAGCTTGAACTGATGCGCGCTGTTGTTGATGCGGCGGCGAAAGCAGTATTTGCGGAAAAAGGCATTACAGTTGATTATATCGTCGGTACGATGATTGAACTTCCGCGCGCGGCTTTAACAGCGGATAAAATTGCAGAAGTTGCAGATTTCTTTAGTTTTGGTACTAACGACCTGACCCAGACCACTTTGGGGATGAGCCGTGATGATGCCTCTAACTTCCTTCCATATTATACGGAAAAAGGCATTTATGAGCGCGACCCATTCGTATCCATCGATGTTGAAGGCGTTGGCGCATTGGTTGAAATTGCCCGTGAAAAAGGCCGTCAAACCAACCCTACAATTAAGCTCGGTATTTGTGGTGAACATGGTGGTGATCCTGCCTCTATCGCATTTTGTGAGAAGGTTGGCTTAGACTATGTTTCATGCTCTCCTTACCGCGTGCCAATTGCCCGTTTGGCCGCAGCGCAGGCAGCAATCCGTGAGGGGCATGTGAAGACGGTTGAGCTTAAAGGTAAGAAGAGCGCGTAATAGATCATGCTCGTTTTATGAATTTTAAAGGGTGCCTTATTGGCGCTCTTTTTTTGACTGCTTACTTCCGGCCTTAAGCGGATATACTTTTAATTGTATCATTGAAAACCGTGTCCATAACCGACACCATGAACACATCCTCCTCCAGGAATGGTCTTAGATATGTTAACCATATAACCCTTTGTTTTTGCTATTTCTGTGAAGTTTATGCATTCTTCTAATTCTAATAAAATTTGTAAATATTGATTGTTAAAGAAACCAAATCTAGCAGGTTGGCTCTTCAATAGGGCGTTTAAACGGGTGATATCATTATATACATCTTTTGCATTAAACCATTTTCCATGCTTCGCCATAAATTCATCATTTAAGCTCATGCCTTCAGGGAGTGGTATTCCGCTCCTGTCTAGTGAGTAGTGAGTATAGTCAAAAAGCCCTGAGAATATCGGTATTTTGTTTTTCCTGCATATTTTATCAAGTTTATTACTAAATTTTCCTAAGGTGTTTTTATCCGCTCTATCACTCGTAACAACGCTGTCATTGAGTGCGTTGAGGGTTAGAACTTGATGCATTTTAATTACTCCGTATTTTTTAATTTAGATGACTTATCAATATTTTAAATGCCCGATTTTTGTTGAAGTTTTATGCTTGTTTAAATGGATCAACTCACCTGACCGCCGACATAGAGCCAATGTGATTGGATTCGTACAAACTCTGATATTTCGTGCATAACCTCTAGTTCCTCAGAGTTCGGCGATTTATACCATGCTTTAAACTCTACGGTTCCGTTATCGCCTTTTTGTGATGATAAAATAACTTCGAGGCGTTGCCAGTCGAGCGTTTTTTTAGATAGCTCTGACGCGCTGAGGCCGATGGCCGTAGCGGGAAGCCATGTGGCCATGAGGTATTCACCATGACTGCCCAGTACATTGGCTGAATAACGTGAGCGCATGAGTTGTTCTGGTGTTTTTGCGTTTTTTTCACCAGACAGAAAAACGCCGCAACATTTTGAAAAGGGCTTTTTCTTACCGCACATACATTGTTCTGTGGTCATGGCGCTTTTCCCTTCACTAAGGCAATTCCGATATCACCGCAAAATGATCGGAGCTCTGCGTCATCGGGTAGGGCGTTCAGTTGCACGGTTTTCAAATGCCTTTTACCCAAACCACGGTAATGCATACGCGCGGTAAGCTCCTGCCCGACATAGCATCCCTTATCATAGGACACGGCGTTGAGTTGATCTAAATGCCCCTCATCCATTGTTGATTTTTGTGGGATAAGGTCGCGGCTTCCATCGGGAATGCAAAGCTCTATACGACGTTTATCCCATTCTTCAAAAGGGTGTTCAGGAATATTTTCAGGCTTATCAAAGCTACGATAGCCTAAATCATTATGGCGTGGGTCTTTATGGCCATATTCTGTGCCAAAGGCCGCATATACCGCAACATCATCCACCATCTCAAGCGTTACATTAGCGCGCAGTTTATACATGCTCAAAATTTTGGTTAAAGCGCCCAAACGTTCGCCGCCCTCACAGTCTAAAATCAGGGTATCACCATCTTGCGTAATAAAAAAATCATAGAGAAATTTGCCCTGTGGCGTAAGAAGACAAGCATAAAGACACGGCTGTTGATCCAGATGGTTAATGTCGTTTGTAATCACCCCCTGAATAAAATCTCTGCGCTCTACCCCTTTTATTTTGAGGATGCCACGTTGATTTAATCTTGTGAAAAACGGCTCTTGTGGCATGATATGTAATGACCTTAAATATTGAAACAAAGCATATCCTTTTTATCACATCCAGCCGTATTGGCGATGCGGTTTTATCATCAGGATTATTAAATTATATATACCAGAATCATCCTAATGCAAAAGTAACAATTGCCTGTGCGCCATTGGTGGTTTCTTTATTTGAAGGCTTCCCGAATTTAGAACGCATAATCCCCATAAAGAAGCAAAAATACAATAAGCATTGGTTTTTCCTGTGGCAAAAAATCATCGCTACGCGCTTTGATATGGTTATTGATCTTCGTAATTCGGCCGTATCACGCCTTATTTTTGCGCGTAAACGTTATATATTTGGCTCTTATGTTGATAAATCACTGCATAAGGTAGAGCAAAATGCATCCGTAATGAAATTAACAACGCCGCCTGATCCTAAATTATGGTTTACAGATGCCCAAAAAGAAAAAGCTTTGGCACTTATACCACAAGGCACAGCTGTACTTGGTATTGGT
>CAXBFT010000222.1:0-3815 GCA_963974945.1 uncultured Alphaproteobacteria bacterium | reverse complement strand
ATTTCTAAGGACATTTAACCTCACGCGGAATTGGAGGCATCTTCTTTGATTATCTGGATCGCAAGAATTGGGACGAAGATTTTTCATTCGTGAAAGATGTCGGCACAACATTCAAAGATATTTATTGCGATATTATCCGCCGTTCCATGCATAAAGATTGGACAAATGAACAGCGCGAGCATCAATTGATTAGACGTGGACGCTATGTTGAGTTTAATCTTCTCTATGATCGCGGCACAATGTTCGGCCTGAAAACAGGCGGTAATACAGAAGCCATCCTGATGTCCATGCCGCCTGAGGTTAAATGGCCTTAGAAATGTTCCAAGCTAGCAATATCCTGAGGCGACATAATCTGAACAGTGGCTAATGGCGGTAAAGATTGCGCAAGAAGACGATTATCATTATATAATTTTTCAAAGGATTCCTCTGACGCTTGAGCAAATGAAAACGGTTTTCCGCCAGGAACTCCCGTAGCCGTCGTTCCTGCCACAGCCTTTGTAAACTCATCGCAAAATGTCATTCCCATTGTTTGTATGAGGGCTTTCACCCCGGTTCTACAATTATTAGCGTGCGCAGAATGCCGATAATCATATCCAAATTTGGGGCCACTGGCATCATCGCGAATTTCAATTGCATGGCGCAGAGCGTGGTTCCACATACTCAAAATATCTGCGGCATCACCGGAAACGTAAGGGAATATTGATATGCTCTCATCTGTCTCAAGATCTGTATCTTTATCTCTTAAATTGGGTATCATTGTCCCCATTTTACCTTCATTAAAATGAAGCTCTTGTATTATTTTTTGAGAATGGACTGATCCTTCAGTGAGCATTAAATAAGCATGAAACCACTCATCCATCTCATCACCTACATCTTCACGATATAATTTTTCAACAACATTAATTGAAAACTTTTTATCCGACACAGGCTCCCCCCCCCTTTAAATACACCCCATTATTTTAAGGACTATATAATAAACCGTACAAGAAAATCAAATTTAGATTTCCGATAAAAAACAAAACGTTATACAAATTATATTCTCATTAAAAATTGCAAAAATATATCACCTCATAAACATCATATTTTTCTTGCATGAAATTCATTTTATTTTGTAGATTGAGCCGTCTGAAATATCATAGTAACGGAGAAACACTATGCCATTTGAAATGGATATTGAAAATGAAGAATCCTCTCTTGGACAGGATTTTGAAGTAGCGCCCTTAAATTATATCAGTGACAAATCACCGGATCCCGCACATGCGCCTCAACCTGCGCTAAAAATAGAGCCAGCTACTCCGGAACAGAATTAAGCTGTTCTAACAAGGCATCACGATCAGGGGAAAAGCCCTGCTCTATCCAATAATTTTCTAAGGCATCGAGCTTCTGACCAAGTTCGGGGCCTTTTTCGATACCAGCCACCAACAAATCATTACCCGATAGCGGGAATATAGGAATGTCCCACTTTTGGATAAGATCAAAAGCGCGGGGTGCATAATAATCCATGACCCGCTCTTGCGCCAATTCAATCAACAGTGCATGCGCCGTAGGAATACGCCCAAACCTATATATACTTTCACGCACAGCAGAGTCGCATAAGAGGTCATCACCACTCAACGCATCAAAAATGCATCGCATATCACGCAGGAAAACCTTCGGGAATAATATGAGTTCCTCCATGGCCTTTATATTTTCAAAATTCATCGCAACAAAAACAAATAGTCGCGGTGCAAGTGAAACCATATTGTACCGCTTTTGGAGTTCACAGAATTGGGCAAGAAAATCAGCATTATAATCACTGAATTCAAAAAGCTTTAAGACATTATGCGCAAACATCACCGCCAGTACATCTTGTGGCTTTTCACTGGCGATAATTTTAAAGAATTCTTGTGTGATACGCTCTTTAGATAAATCAGTAATCTTGTCCGCCGCCTGCGCGCAGGCATGCAACCCATCCACATCAAAATCATTCGCATAAAGCGCAGAGAACCGAAAAAATCGCAATATACGCAAATGATCCTCGGCGATGCGCTGCTCTGCTTTGCCAACAAATACAACACGCCGCGCATCAAGGTCATCCAATCCACATTCAAGCGGATCATATATATTTCCAACCAAATCCATAAGCAAAGTATTCATTGTGAAATCACGCCTGCACGCATCCTCAATCCATGAATCGGTATAGCGCACAACCGCATGGCGACCATCAGTTTCAACATCATGACGCAATGTGGTGATTTCAAACACGCGAGCATCCATAACCGCGGTAACTGTGCCATGCTTAATTCCAGTTGGAATCACCTTAATATCAGCTGCAGTTAAAATTTCTGTGACATCTTCGGGGCAAAGCGGCGTTGCAACATCCAAATCATCAACATCACGTTGAAGCAATGCATTGCGTACACACCCCCCAACAAACAAGGCCTGTGGCTCATCTTGCGGGATATTTCCTTGCAGGGCAGAAAATAACCGTGCCGTTTGCGGGCAACGCATCCAATTTGTCGGAACAATATGACGATAAATTTTCAGGGACATTTTTAAAATTAACTCTAAAACACATGCAATTACTGTGATAATCATTATTATACTTTTGAGTATTTTTCCAGCGTTCAAAAAGTGCATTTGAAGGAGTTTCTATATTATGTCGACTGCAAAGCCTAAAAAAACAGCAACCGCTTCATTTGATCATGCCTATGAGCAGCTTAAAAAAGTTAAGGATGAAATATCCAAATGTGTCATCGGACAAGATGATGTTATCGACCAAACGCTGGCCACTTTAATTGCGGGGGGGCATGTTTTATTGGTTGGTGTCCCCGGGCTTGCCAAAACTTTGTTGGTTGAAACCGTCGCCACCGTTATGGGGTTAAGCTCGGCGCGGATACAATGTACGCCTGACCTTATGCCATCTGACATTATCGGATCAGAAGTTCTGGAAGATGGGGCAAAGGGCAAGCGCTCTTTCCGCTTTATTCAAGGGCCTGTCTTTACACAATTTTTTATGGCAGATGAGATCAACCGTGCTTCTCCACG
Source organism: uncultured Alphaproteobacteria bacterium (assembly GCA_963974945.1). Taxonomy (GTDB): domain Bacteria; phylum Pseudomonadota; class Alphaproteobacteria; order Micavibrionales; family Micavibrionaceae; genus UBA1672. The sequence goes on along the minus strand of CAXBFT010000222.1, from coordinate 788 downwards.
CACACAAAGCGCGTTGCTTCAGGCTATGCAGGAAAAAGAAATTTCCGTCGGAGGTCAGGCGGTTCCCCTTCCTGCGCCGTTTCATGTACTGGCAACCCAAAACCCGATAGAGCAAGAGGGAACCTATCCCCTGCCTGAGGCACAGCTTGACCGTTTTCTGATGCAGATCAATGTTGATTACCCCGATGAGGCCGCTGAGCGCGCCATTATCCTCGCCACCACCACCAATCAAAGTGCAGAAGTGCAAAGCGTGATGAAGGGCGATGATCTTATTGCCTTACAACATTTGGTGCGTGATATGCCTGTCGGTGAGAGCGTTATTGATTTTATCGTCAATTTGGTTCGCGCTCTTCGACCAAGTGAAAATGCGCCTAAAATCGTCAATGATTACGTCACATGGGCCCCCGGCCCGCGTGGATCACAGGGGTTGATGCTCTCCTGTCGTGCGCATGCCCTTATCCATGGCCGCGCCGCGCCATTGAAAGAAGATGTTCTGCAAGTTGCGGCGGCCGTTTTGCGGCACCGCATGGCGCTTAACTTTAAGGCGCGCGCCCAAGGCATCACGATCGACCATCTGATTAGCGAAGTGGCAGAAAGCTTATAGATATAAAGCAATGAGTATTTTAGGCGCAATCCATAAACTCAGACAACATGCAGGGCAAGCAAGTGATCCCTTGCCAGCCCTCATGATGCAGGCCGAGCGCATTGCCGCCAATATCATTCACGGGGCGCATGGTCAACGCAAAGCAGGTACTGGCGAGAAATTCTGGCAATTCCGCGAATATCAA
>CAXBFT010000221.1:0-3823 GCA_963974945.1 uncultured Alphaproteobacteria bacterium | reverse complement strand
GTCTTATTACCAGAACAGGGTTTTCACTTTTTTTCTGAAATGTTGCTATATCCCTGTTAATGATTGGGGAAGGGAACAATATTGCAGAAGCAAAATCACTTGAAGAGCAATTTCTGTTCTGTTCGCAAGATTTTGACATGGGAGATTTTGATTTAGCCCCGCAGGAATCATTATCATTCACTATTTTGGAAGTATGGTCCGGTGATGTCATACAAAGGGGGCTCATACTTTGTTGAGTGGATTGCTTCTCTGTGTCCATTTGGCAAGAAATATTCGTTGCAGAAGCTGTCTGACCTATCAGGGCTATTAGTATCAACGTAACTATCAAAATCTGGCATTTAATGATCAACACGCGAACATCCCGACTTGTATTTTTTCTATACTGGAACTCAGAAAAAATTTGAAGCTCCAGAATCTAAATATGAAGGAATAGAAAAAAAGTACTTAATAACATCGAGGAACGCTAAATAAATTTAACTTTTCTCCTATCCCTGACATTCATACGAAGTGAAAGATCAAACCCCTCAAAAAAATATAATAAAGTTTTATCATCATCTCGAAATTTGATTTGGATGTGCAATATAAATTGAGGGAGAAGGCAATATTCTGCGTATTACCCTGTAAGAATGAAGAAATATAGATATCATAATAAGGGAATTAATGAATGGAAATAATACCGAACTGGCACCCTCTGCTGGTGCATTTCACAATCGCTTTATATGTTGTTTCAACAACCTTATTCGTTATTGGCTATTTTTTACTTAAAAATAAATGGAAAGAGAAATTCGTTACGACAGCCTATATGAACCTTTGGCTCGGGGCTTTGATGACAGTATTTACCGTTGCAGCCGGCATATATGCTTATAATACAGTTCAACATGACGCGCCCTCTCATCTTGCCATGACTGATCATAAGAACTGGGCTTTGGCAACAGCTGGGTTATTCTGGGCTATTGCGCTTTGGTCAGTATATATTTATCGTATGGGCAAGGGCATAAACTTATTTTTTGTGATTGTAATACTTATCGGGATGGTCATGCTCGGGGTGACAGGATTTAAAGGTGGTGATATTGTATACCGGTATGGCTTGGGTGTAATGTCATTGCCACAAACCAGTGGTGATGGCCATGAGCATAGCCCTGGGGAGGCACATGGTAATGAGCCACCGTCTACGCCTGCTCCGCATAATGCCGGCGATGCGGCACCACATGAGCATGATGTCAAAAAACCAGAGAAACCAGAACACTCAGAAATGGAACATGATCATAACCATACTGATGTTCCGTAAGGGACTTTAGTATGTAATAATAGTGATTTTTATTTAGATGAATAACATTATGAGATAAATATGGATAAGAATTTAGACAAGAAATTGGCACAATATTCGAAGATCAAATTTGATTATGATCTTAATCATTTTGAGAATGATGTTAAAGGGCGTATATTTTCAGGAAAGAGGGATGGCATTACGGCGACGTCTTTGATGGAGAAATGGTTTGGCGTGCCTGTGTCCATGGGCGTGAGTGCTATTGCCTCTACGTTAATTGTTGGTGTTTTCTTAGGCGCCCAAATGGATCGCGTGAATAGAACCTCTGGATATACAAAAGCAGATAAATTGGGTCTTGGCATTTTTAGTGAAAAAAATGCGCAATTGCCTTCAACTCTATTGGTTTCAAAAAAATGACAGAAATTAAGCGCATAGTTTTAATCTCGATTTTTTTTATCAGTTTGATTGTCGGGGGGGGGTATCTGGGGACAATGGTATGGGGAAATAAAAGTACCCATAGCGAAAGCGCGCATTTATATTTTCATGAATTGTTAAATCTGACACCAGAACAATTGGCTAAACTGGTACCGCTTGAGAAGAAGTTTTCCGAAGAGAAAATTTTCTATGAAGATCAAATCCGCCGCGCCAATATGCAACTGGGGGATATTATGAAGACGGAGAAAGCCTACACACCGGAAGTCCAGAAAGCTGTTGAGAAAGTTCATTTTGCCATGGGGCAACTTCAAAAGGTGACAATTGTCCATTTATTTGCAATGAGAGAATTGCTAAATGAGGAGCAGGCTCAGATATTTGACAATTATGTAGCGGATGCCATGCATGAACTTTGACGATCAGGCAAGTGATGAAAATCTTGCCCGTCGGATGAAGGAGGGGAGTCACGCTGCGTTTGATGAAATAATGGGACGTTACAAGGGGCGGCTTTATTCGTTCATTTGCCGTTATGTTGCCGATCGGGAAGAAGCTTATGATCTCTTGCAGGAAAGCTTTATAAATATTTATCAAAAAATTCATCTATATGATCCAAGCAGGAAATTTTCCACATGGGCGTTTCAAATTGCCTTGAACAAATGCCGGGATTGGGGAAGAAAAAAAGCAATAACGCGCATTTTACCTTTTTCCTCATATAGCGAAGCTGATGATTCTATAGACTTTCTTGATCATATTGCCGACCTTGGGGCAGATCCGGAAAATACCCTTAACGGTAAAATGGAATTGGAAGAGCTGGCTAAAGCTGTGATGAATTTGCCTGTGAAACTCAAAGTCCCTTTGATTATGTGTGTTTTGGAAGATATGTCTCAAGAAGAATGCGCAGGAATATTAGGGGTATCCCAAAAAACCGTCGAGACAAGAATCTATCGCGCTCGAAAGAAGCTGGCTGAAATTTCGCTATAAAAACCATAATAGATATGAATGTGATGCTTCTGCTCAATTGGACATGGGGCAGTCCTTTTACTGTTAAATTTTAAGTCAGTTAACAAGAAAAACCTGAGGGATAGACAGTTTGTCATCGTATCAAGGATATCTAGATTTTACATTCCTTAAATCAAATGAAAGAGGTTTATGATGACCAATATATCTAAAATAATGTTTTTTGTTTTTCTGCTTGGCTCTTCGTCAGCGGTCTATGCGAATCCTGACGGCAAGCAACAAAAGATGCCCATGGATAATATGATGAATTGCATGAAAGGGGGCATGTCACCGATGATGGAAAAAATGCACATCCGAATGGGAGAACTGATTGAACAATTGGAAAAATCTCCGCAGCGGGACGAGATGATGAAAATGCATAAGGATATGACGGAACATATGGGAACAGTAAAAATGATGCATAAAGATAATGCACCAGATATGAAGGCGCCGAAGTCTGAAAAGAAACATGATCATAAGTATTAAGAGCCAATAAGAGGGCCAGAAATGAGGCCAAATAGGCCTTGGCAGGCGTTTTGTTTCCGGTCTTTGGCATATTGTGCGGGAGTGAAACATGGGAGTTTTACACATATCAGGTTCCGGCATTTATTCCTAAATTGTCGTTCTTATAAGACTTGCCAAATGAGGAATATCTATGGAACATAATCATTCTACAAAATATAAGAAAAATAGTTTAAGCCTTGTAGGCGCGGTCTCTATGGGTACTGCTGTTATTATAGGTGCCGGAATATTTGCCCTTACGGGACAGATTGCCGAGTTGGGCGGCCGATGGTTCCCCATGGCCTTTCTTGTTGCCGCTATCGTAACCGCATTCAGCGCCTATGCTTATGTGAAAATGTCGAACGCCTATCCGTCTGCGGGCGGTATTGCCATGTTTTTAGAAAAAGCCTATGGCCGTGGCACCATAACGGCGGCAAGCGCCTTATTGATGTATTTTTCGATGGTGATTAATGAAAGTCTCGTGGCGCGGACTTTTGGGACGTATAGCCTGCAATTATTTGATGTTGACCATATTGATTGGCTTGTACCGATGTTAGGGGTGGGACTTTTGCTTGTCAAGGGCGGAGTAAAAACAGGCCACAGGGCGGCGTAAAAGTCTACCACTAT
>CAXBFT010000220.1:0-3845 GCA_963974945.1 uncultured Alphaproteobacteria bacterium | reverse complement strand
GTTCAACCGATGGAGCGAGGCCCCTTGCCCCTTTAAAGCTCAAGCCCGAAACATGTTCGGACTTAAGAATTTTTGAATAAACACTAAGACAAAAAGCCTTAGAATTGTTGATCATCAATTTTTTTAACCAAATCATCAATGTTTTCCGGCGGCCAGCCTTCAACCTGCATACCAAGGTACAAGCCCATGATTTGCAATACTTCTTTGATTTCATTCAAAGATTTACGGCCGAAGTTTGGTGTACGAAGCATATCGCTTTCACTTTTTTGTACCAAATCACCAATGTAAACGATGTTATCGTTTTTCAAGCAATTCGCAGAACGAACAGAAAGCTCAAGTTCTTCAACTTTCTTCAACAAGTTCTTGTTGAATGGAAGCTCTTGCTCTTCTTCTTTTTCTTGTTCAGCTTTTGGCTCATCAAAGTTAACAAAGACTTGCAATTGATCCTGCATAATGCGCGCTGCATAAGCAACAGCATCTTCAGGAGAAAGCACGCCATTTGTTTCGATAGTAATTGTAAGCTTATCATAGTCAGTGATCTGACCAACACGCGTGTCAGTCACTTCATATGTTACTTTACGAACAGGTGAAAAAACGGAATCGATTGGAATCATGCCAACCGGGCACTCTTCCGGACGGTTCTGCGCAGCCGGGCAATAGCCCTTACCTGTATCAACCGTCATTTCCATGTTCAATTTAGCGCCTTTATCCAAAGTACACAAAACCAAATCAGGGTTCATGATTTCGATATCCGCGCCAGCTTCGATTTGCGCCGCAGTCACTTCACATGGACCTTCTGCAGAAAGACGCATTTTACGTGGACCTTCCGCATGCATACGAACAGCCAAAGCTTTTAGGTTCAAGATAATGTCTGTTACATCCTCACGAACACCCTCAACAGTTGAGAATTCATGTAAAACGCCATCAATTTGTACAGCCGTAACAGCCGCACCTTGTAGTGATGACAAAAGGATACGACGTATCGCATTCCCCAATGTCAAACCAAATCCACGCTCCAAAGGCTCCGCAACGACAACGCCTGTATTAAGGCGACCTGTATTTGCAATTTCGAGTTTCTGAGGCTTAATAAGCTCTTGCCAGTTTTTCTGTATCAAGATTAGCTCCTATCTTTTAAAATTAAAATCCAACGCACATTAAGTAATAAAACTACACGCGGCGACGTTTTGGTGGACGACAGCCATTATGTGGAATTGGTGTAATGTCTTTAATTGATTTGATTGAGAAACCAATTGCTTGCAACGCACGCAATGCAGATTCACGACCGGAACCGGGACCTTTTACCAAAACCTCAAGCTCTTTCATGCCATGTTCTTGTGCCTTACGACCAGCATCTTCAGCGCAAACCTGTGATGCATATGGTGTAGACTTACGAGAACCCTTAAAGCCCATCGTGCCTGAAGAAGACCATGATACAACGTTACCTTGCTCATCAGATATCGTAACCAATGTGTTGTTAAATGTTGAATTAACGTGTGCAATACCTGACACGATATTCTTTTTCTCTTTTTTCTTTGCTCTTGGCTTAGCCATAACTTATGCCCTCCCTTACTTCTTCTTACCAGCGATTGCTTTTGCAGGACCTTTACGAGTACGTGCGTTAACGCGCGTATTCTGGCCACGAACAGGCAAACCATTTCTATGACGAAGGCCACGGTAACATTTCATGTCCATCAAACGTTTGATGTTCATAGAAACCTCACGGCGCAAATCCCCTTCGATTTTATATTCAGGACTGTCGATTTCAGTACGGATGGCATTCAAAGTTTCATCATCAGCCTGACCCATGCGCATTTGAACATCGATGCCAAGTTTTTCACAAATTTTAAATGCAGTAGTGCGCCCGATGCCATGAACATAAGTCAATGAAATCGGAATACGCTTATTGTCGGGTACATTAACCCCAGCAATACGTGCCATTGTTTTCTTCCTTTCAGTATATTTACAAGCCTCATCAAGAACCATTCTTGAACGAAACCAACCAAGCCGTATAGCGCTCCACCCGTTAAGTTTTCGCGCCGCCGGCTTGTAAACAATCACTTCCTCATGGGTGAATTTCATGCCCATTAAAAGGCAGAACACACATATATCCATAATGAAGATGCCGCATTATAGGAATTTATGAACCTGCGTCAACATAATAATATTGAAAATCAATAAGAAAACAGCCCCATAAACCAAAACATCAAAAATATTTGATATAAATGGAGATGGAGCTGCTAGAAAAACGAAGAATTAATTGGCAAAAACCGCATCAATTTGCGCAGTCACTTCGCTAATCGGGCGCATACCGTCAATTTTACGCAAGATGCCCTTGCCCTGATAATACGGTAGAACAGGCGCTGTTTGTGTTTCATAGACATCAAGACGGTTTTTGAGAACAACCTCGTTATCATCAGTACGCGCACCGCCATTTTCTGCAGAACGTGATTTAATGCGATCGATTAAAATCGCGTTATCAACTTCTAATACGATCACATGATCAATCTCACGCGCCATATTTTTAAGCATATCATCCAAAGCCTCTGCCTGTGGCACAGTGCGCGGAAAACCATCAAGAATAAAACCACGAGAGCATTCAGGCTCACTAATACAATTGCCGATAAGCTCTATAATAATCTCATCAGACACAAGCTCCCCCGCATCCATAATGGCTTTAAGAGTTTGCCCCAATTCACTTTCACTAGAAACTTCCGCGCGGAGCATATCCCCCGTTGAAAGCTGTTTAAGCTTATACTTATCTTGCATAAACTGCGCTTGAGTTCCCTTACCTGCCCCCGGTGGGCCAAACATAATGATATTCATTGGGTATTCTCCTTAATTATTTACGCCTACCGCGCAGCTTCGTTTTTTTCACCAACCCCTCATATTGATGGGCAATCAAATGAGAGTGTATCTGCGCAACGGTATCCATCGTTACTGACACAACAATCAAAAGGCTCGTCCCACCAAAATAGAAAGGCATTTGATATTTAGCAATCAAAAATTCAGGCAACAAACATATAAATACCAAATAAATTGCGCCAATAACACTAATACGCGTTAAGACAAAATCCAAATAATCCGCAGTATGCTTGCCCGGTCGAATACCCGGAACAAACCCACCATATTTACGTAATGTATCGGCATTTTCCTCTGGATTAAACACAATCGCAGTATAGAAAAAACAGAAAAACGCAATCAGCGCACCATAAAGGGCCATATAGATTGGCTGACCATGTTGAAGATAGCGCGTAATATCTGACCAAAAATCACTACCACCTGCGCCAATAAAACCGACGACAGTCAAAGGCAATAAAAGCAAAGATGAAGCAAAAATCGGAGGAATAACACCAGCGGTATTTAGCTTTAACGGAATATGATTCGTCTGCGCCTGTGTCATTTGGTTGCCAACCTGGCGTTTCGGGTATTGCACAATAACGCGGCGCTGCGCTCGCTCGACAAAAACGATAAGCGCTATAACACCAAGCACCATCACCGTTAAGAATAATAACGCACCACCACTAATCGCCCCCTGATAGGAAAGCTCTAACGTGCTTGCTACGGCGCGTGGAAGCTCTGCCACAATACCCGCAAAGATAATCAATGAGATACCGTTACCAACGCCGCGGCTCGTGATTTGCTCACCCAACCACATAAGGAAAACAGTACCGCCGACAATCGTAATAATGGTTGAGATACGGAAAAATAGGCCAGGGTCAATAACGGCCGGACCGGCTTGACCTTGCATGGGTTCAAGACCAACGGCCAATCCATAAGCCTGAACCGTCGCCAATAACACTGTCAAATACCGTGTATATTGGTTGATCTTCATGCGCCCCACTTCG
>CAXBFT010000219.1:0-3877 GCA_963974945.1 uncultured Alphaproteobacteria bacterium | reverse complement strand
CTTGGGTTTTTCTTGTCCCCCCATGAGAAATCTAACAGGCGCGGGCGACGTGAACTGCCCTTACCAACATCATAAATCATCGGAAAATTATGTTTGATCAGGTCTTTGTCCTTGATGATCTTAAGTTTTAGGTCATGCGTATGACATAGGAATCCCGCAGCATATTGTAATTCATCCGGGCCCATATCATTGGCTGGAATATTTACAAGATCACGTATTAAACATACAGATTCAACAAAGGCTTTGACGCGTTTTTCATTGGCGGCTTTGGCTATGACAAGGGCAGGGTATTGCTCCTCTCCTTGTGGTTTTGGTGCTTTTTTATACATATCAAATCGATATGCCGCCCAACCCCAACCAATATGAGCAATATTCAGTGCATCTTCACTCACACCATATTCAGAAAAACAAAAAGATATTTCCTTTAATGAGGTATTGGAAAATGCGTTCTTAATGGCATCATAAATCTTGCTACCGTCAAAATAATTTATTTTTTCTTCACTACCCGCAATAATGGACTTTGTGTTGCCATCAATATCATGTATCTGAAAAATCTGTCCGCTTTTGCCTTCAAATTTTGATTCTTTACACTGAGCATGGATCTTTGGCGTTTGTGCCTCTAGCCATTTTTCAAACCCGATTTGGTTAAGAATAGTAATGTCCAATTTTTTACTACGATGCTTGGCTAAGAACGGTGTGTGGAGCGTTATATTTTGTGTAGGCATAAGAATTCATCTTTTTTAAGAGGGATAATACATATTCATATACCAAAATCCTTAGAATTTCTCTATAAAGATATTGCATTTATAAAATATTTACGCCATAAAAACCCTTCAACAGGGGGCCTGTAGCTCAGCTGGTTAGAGCAGTCCGCTCATAACGGATTGGTCGATGGTTCAAGTCCGTCCAGGCCCACCATTTTGATTTTCATCAGCATTCAACTCCTCAAAGTTGATAATAGATGTAACATTGCCGCGCTTATGAAACCTTGGAAGCCCCTATAAAAATAGACAGCTTGCAGTGTATAAATTAGAAGCAAGACAAGTCCAAGATGTCCATAATACGTTACATAGAAGAATTTAAACGTAATGCGGAATAGCAAGTTAAGGACCGGGGCTTATATATTTTTTGGGTTTTTTTGTATTTTATGCGGATGCTGGTACAAAAAAACGACCCTGAATTTAATCAAAGGGTCGTTTTAAAATTCTAAAGTCTGTATGGATTAACGACGGATACCAAGTGATGTAATCAATTTTTGGTAACGGTCTTCATTTTTGGATTTAAGGTAATCCAAAAGCTTACGACGTTTTGCAACCATGGCTAAAAGACCGCGACGGCTGTGGAAATCTTTTTTGTGAACTTGCATATGTTCTGATAGTTCAGAGATACGGCTTGTTAAAATTGCAACTTGGACTTCTGGAGAACCAGTATCATCTTTTTGTGTTGCGTATTCTTTTATTACTTTTGCTTTATCAGCTACGTTCATCGACATCGGGTTTTCCTTATTTTAAATGTTAAAAATGCGAACGGGTTTTATATCTGCTCTACTTTGTTCAACAAGGGCAACGGGTGTCTCATTAAACATAGCAAGGGCGGTTATGCTTTCTTTCTGTCCTAAACCTGCCTGCGTGAGACGTTCGAAGTCAGGTTTGGATACAAAGGCAAGCGCCTGTCCATTGCGAATCTTTGCCATTTCATCCTCCTTCAAGGCCAGAGCCGGGATATCGTCCAGCGCGGTCTGAAGGGGTAACAAACATTCAGTTCGGGCGCAAACGTATTCCATATTCTCTATAATGTCCAGAGAAATCGCGTCATCCAGGTAAAATCCGCCGACTTGATCGCGGCGAAGGGCGCTAATATAGCCCTTTGTACCCAAAACCTCACCCATATCGCGGGCGATAGAGCGTACATATGTTCCCTTACCGCATACCATATCAAAATCGGCCTCGTTTTCACGCGCTTCAATCAGGTTCAGCTCTTCAATAAAGACCATGCGCGGTTTAAGGTCGGGAATCTCACCATCACGGGCAATGTCATAGGCACGCTCTCCGTTGATTTTAATAGCAGAAAATCGCGGCGGGGTTTGTTGTATCTCACCTGTAAACTGGGGCAGGGCGTTGGTAATATCCTGCGCATTGGGGCGATGATCCGAAGTGGCAATAACTTCACCCTCCATATCATCTGTGTCTCTTTGCTCTCCCCATGTGATGGTAAAGCTATAGACTTTTATATCGTCCTGTACAAAGGGAATAGTTTTTGTCGCCTCCCCCAAGGCAATGGGAAGAACACCGGTCGCAAGGGGGTCTAATGTGCCGGCATGGCCAATCTTTTGGCAATTAAGAATGCGGCGTAATTTTCCAATGGCTTGGGTTGATGTCATGCCATAGGGTTTGTTCAAATTAACCCAACCAGAGATTGGATCACCCTTTTTACTTTTACGTCCCATGGGCTTATTCTTCCTCTGAATCGCCTGTAATATCAGGCTTACGTACATCACGTAAGAGGTTTTCAATATGTTGAGCCTCATCAAAAGAGGTATCCTTAACAAAACGCACACGCGGTGTAAATTTTATATTTAAACTGCGCCCCATCTCTTTTTGAAATACATGCGCGTTTTCATTAAGAGCATCTAAAAGATCATCCATATCCTCACCATTTATTGACATGACATAGGCGCGTGCATGGCGTAAATCGGGCGAGGGACGAACTTCCGACACTATAATATTGTTAGAACGATTCAAAAGAAGCTCATTATTAAAATGCCCACGATGAAGCGTAGATGAAATAAGATGGCGCAATTGCTCGCCAACACGAAGTTGACGTTGGGTCGCACCCTCAGTTATGTTTTTGCGTTTTGACATCTAAAAATATACTTTTAATTATAAAAATCTATTGGCACTGATATGGGTTTGTGAAGACATTGGGATAAACATAAGCTGCACCAGTCCCCATATCTACAGCGGCACCAATAATACCGCCAGCAATAATAAGTAGTTTTTTCATAGAAATAATATTCCTTTTAAATTATGCAATCACACGGTCTTCGGAAATAACTTCAAAACATTCGATAATATCGCCATCTTTAATGTCATCATATTTCTCAAACGCCATACCACATTCCTGACCTTGTTTCACATCTTTCACTTCTTCTTTGAAGCGTTTTAGTGTTTTAAGCATGCCTTCATGGATAACAACGTTATCACGCAACAAGCGCACTTTAGACCCGCGTTTAACATGACCTTCGGCAACTTCACAACCTGCAACTTTACCAACCTTAGTAATGTTGAATACGTTTTTGATAACGGCCTGACCAAGATATTCTTCACGAATAGTCGGTGCAAGCATACCGCTAAGGATTGCTTTTACATCGTCAATGACGTTGTAGATAATATTATAGTATCTAATGTCCACATTGTCGCGTGTTGCAAGGTCGCGCGCTTGATTATTGGCGCGAACATTAAACCCGACAATCAACGCACCGGATGCATTTGCCAAAATAACATCAGATTCTGTAATCCCACCAACACCGGAATAAATAACCTGAATTTCTACATCACTGATTTCTTCAACAACTTTTTGAAGTGAACCGGCAATAGCCTCAACAGACCCCTGAACATCACCTCGAAGAATAACAGGAAGCTTTGTCTGTTCTCCATCCTGGCGGCGGCTGAGGAGTTGTTCCATTGTTGTACGACCTTTAACAGCATTTGCCGCATCTAGGTCCTTAATTTTTCTCTGACGGTATTCTGCAATTTCACGCGCTTTTGATTCTTCATTCGTAACGTTGAAAATATCACCCGCTTGTGGCGTTGCATTTGCACCAAGAACCTCCACAGGCTGCCCAGGTATAGCCTCTTTAATATGGCGACCTTTATCA
>CAXBFT010000218.1:0-3888 GCA_963974945.1 uncultured Alphaproteobacteria bacterium | reverse complement strand
AGCTAACCTCTAAACGATATGCGCCGCTAATCGGGTCTTCTACATCAAATACAGCGGATAGGGCGCGGCTAATTTTTGCAGCATCATCAACACCAAGGTTTTTGGTAGACGAGTCTTCTGCCATGACCTGAACGAGTGAAGCGCTCATCTCGCCGGATATTTTTATCAAATGCAAAGAGAAGCCAAGGTCTTCAATAACCGGCGCAGCCAAACGTGCAATTTTTTCTTCTAGTGGCGTATAACGCATGTTTAAATTTTCTGCTCCATCATAGAGCGCCCTATATTATTTCAACAGAATAACGATTCCCTTTTCATTTGATAACAAAAAAGGCGGGTTTCTTTCGAAGCCCACCGTATCAAACGATCCGGATATATTTGTGGGTTTTATACTACTGAAAGGGCCGGAATGCAAGTTTTTATTGATTATTTTCTTTCAAAGAACAAATAGCTCATTTTCTTTGCGCCTTTTGCACCCTTTATTTCGTATTTCGTCTTAATCCAATCCTCCGGCGCAATATCCCAATCTCTGCGAGAGCGGGCACTCCATTCAAAGTCAGGATGGCTTGCGCTTTGTGTGCACATCCATTCGGCAAGGTAGGGGACATCAGTGGTCATAACCAATTTACCGTTTTTTTTAAGGATTTTTGAAAAGACATCTAGATTTTCTTGATTGATAATGCGGCGCTTATTATGGCGTTTTTTATGCCATGGATCTGGGTTGAGTATATAAATACCATCCAGTGATTTTGGTACAATGCTTCGGGCTAGAATCATTCCATCAGCCATAATTGCGCGAAGATTATCACGGGGGTCTTGTTCTATGTCTTTTAAAAAGGAAGACATACCGTTTATAAATGGCTCCGCTCCAAGATAGCCTGTATCAGGGTTTTGTCTCATGAGGCCCGCTACATGTTCTCCATGACCAAAGCCGATTTCAAGCCAGTAAGTAGAAAATTTCTTTTTAAAATAACTCTGTGGCGCGTGGCTGTGATCTTCTGATAATAATTTCGGGGGAGGGGATATTTCAGGTAGGATATGCTCAAGCACATATTTGCGCTCATCACCTAATGCGCGTCCTTGTCGTCTGCCAAAAAGACTCCGCTTTGGTTGAGCGGAGCCTTTGGAATTTATGTTGTGATCTGAATTTTGCATTAACCGATGATGCGTTGCAATTCATCAACCAAATCAGTTTTCTCCCAAGAGAAACCACCATCTGCATCAGGATTACGGCCAAAATGACCGTAAGCGGCTGTGCGTTCATAGATTGGCTTGTTCAATTGCAAATGCTCACGAATACCACGTGGACGAAGATCAACAAGTTTTTGAAGGGCATCAACGATAATGCCTTCTGGCGCTGTGCCTGTTCCATGTGTGTTTAGGTATACAGAGATTGGTTTTGATACACCAATTGCGTATGAAAGCTGGATTGTACATCCTTCGGCATAGCCAGCCGCAACAACGTTTTTCGCAAGATAGCGCGCAACATATGCAGCAGAGCGGTCAACTTTTGTTGGATCTTTACCTGAAAACGCACCACCACCATGAGGAGCCGCACCGCCATAAGTATCAACAATAATCTTACGACCCGTTAAACCACAGTCACCAACCGGACCACCAATAACAAAGCGACCTGTTGGATTTACGTATAATTCTTCTTCGGGGCATTCCCAGCCTTCCGGCAGAACGCCTTGTATGTATGGGCGAACCAATTCTCTTACATCATCTTGGCTAAGGCCTTCTGCGTGCTGTGTTGAAACAACAACGGATTTCACACCGACAGGGCGATCGTTTTTATATTCAAGTGTCACCTGAGACTTGGCATCAGGTTCAATACCCTTAAGGATACCCGCATGGCGGTCTTCTGCCATACGGCGTAAAATTTTGTGTGAATAGTAAAGGGGCGCAGGCATAAGTGCCTCTGTCTCTTTACATGCGTAACCAAACATAATTCCTTGATCGCCGGCACCTTCATTTTTATCGACACCCGCACCCTCATCAACGCCCTGCGCGATGTCAACGGATTGCGCATGAAGCTTTACATCAACATTGACTGTTTTCCAGCTAAAGCCTTCTTGATCATAACCAATTTTTTTGATTGCTTGGCGCGCTGCTTCTTCGATTTTATCTTTTGTAATGCTTTCCGGGCCGCGTGTTTCACCGGCAATAACAACACAATCTGTTGTTACCAATGTTTCACATGCCACGCGCGAATAAGGATCAGCCGCCAAATACAAATCAAGGATAGCATCTGAAATGCGGTCACAGATTTTATCAGGGTGGCCTTCTGATACGGATTCACTTGTGAAAATATAGTCGGTTAATGCTTTTTGCTGCATGGCTTGTCCTGAATATGGCATCGTCGATACGCCCTTTGTAAGTTAATTTCTAATTTAAGGATTTACCCTAAATGAAAAAAAAGGCTTTGTTCAAGCCTAATTTTTATTTTTTTAATATTTTATGAAATATTTTTTGCCATTGATTTGACAAATTTCAGTATATCTTTGCGCAATTTTGGATCTTCAACTGAATAATATGTTCGTATAAGATCTAGGGTTTCCCGCGTTGACATTAAATTTTCTGGCAGGTTTTTAGCCGCGGCATTAGGGCCGGAAAACGACTCTTGCGCATTGTCTGACATGCCTATATTTTTATTTGTTGATAAGCCTTGCTCATCCAAACCTTCGTAAAAATAATCAATAGAAACATCTAATATCTTACTGAAGCTAAATAAACGACTTGCGCTCACTCTGTTTGTGCCGCGCTCATATTTTTGAACCTGTTGAAATGTTACGCCAACTGATTCCGCTAGTTTTTCTTGACTTAGACCCAGCAAGCTACGTCTGCTCCGTAATTGTGTGCCGACATGTTTGTCAATAGTATCGGGTATTCCCTTTGTTTTTCTTTTTTCTATTATGGGCATATTTTATATTCAATCTTTTGTTTACTGAGTATATTACTCTGCTATTTTCATTCGTCGTTGTTTATAGCATGGTTACAAATGCATGCAATATATCTTAGGTATACATGTAATTATTTGCATCAATTATCATTAGAAATAAACGCATGCAGTGTGAATATATACACAATGTCGAGCATAAATAAAACTACTTACGAGTTGTTTCGCACTCAGTCGCGTTCAATTTTTGGTTGTTTGTGTATTATGGAGTGCTAAGTGGAAACGTATATATGATTTTTCCTGTGCTTGAAATAGCTGCGCTTATTCCCGTATTTGCAGCGCGGAAAATGGGGATTTGGTTTTCAATTGCCCTGAATTGTGTTTGCGCCAAATGTTGATATGGCCCTGCGCTCTGACCATACCAAGCATCATTTGTTACATTGATGATAAAATCACTTTTATTTCGGTTGTTTATCAAATAAAGCTCTGGGAAAATAATTTCATAGCAAATTAAGGGTGTAAATTTTATTCCTTCGGGCAAAACCATGGCCTTTTTACCATTCCCACTTTCAAATCCTGAAAAACCAACAATGGGAGCAATATTAATAATATTACTGAGTGGCATATATTCGCCAAAGGGAACAAGGTGAGATTTATCATATGTATCAATTATTCGTGCTTCATTATTAAAAATAATAACTGAATTATAATATTTTTCTTTCTCATAGCGCAATGCGCCGGTAATGAGGTAGGCGGGAGCAGGGTATTGACTAAGCATGCTTGTTATTGACTGATAGACCCACTCAGAATTAAGCAAATCCTGGCTAATTGCTGTTTCAGGCCATATTATATAATATGCCTTTTTATCGACTAAATCGTCGCTCTCATTATATTTTGAAAGCTCAACTAGTTTTAAAAAATTAGGGGTACGGTTTTCCATTTTCCATTTTTCACTTTGCGCAAAATTTGGCTGCACAAGCTTAAATCCATAT
>CAXBFT010000217.1:0-3891 GCA_963974945.1 uncultured Alphaproteobacteria bacterium | reverse complement strand
TGGTATCGACATCGCTATCTGCGCCGCTGCCGTTATCGGACATAACATTACCATTATAAACCGTATCTTCATTGGTCATAACGGCATCATTCTTTGCATCAGGGCCGTTATTTACGCCTGTTACCGTGATGGTTACGGTTGCCGTATCAGTGCCGCCATTGCCATCCTTTATTGTATAGTCAATTAGAGTGTCACGCGTTTCACCCACGGCAAGCGATATAAACTCACCATTAGGATCAAATGTCATTGTACCATCGGCATTAATGGTGAATAAACCGCCCGTTGACCCTGCTACGGCTGCGCCGACAGTTCCTCCTGCTACGGCGCTGACTGTGATGACATCGCTGGTATCGACATCGCTATCTGCGCCGCTGCCGTTATCGGACATAACATTACCATTTAAAATGGTCACATCATCATTAATAAGGCCTACATCATCTTGTGCAATCGGGCCATCATTCACACCTGTTACCGTTACGGTAACTTTTGCCGTAAATATGCCGCCTCTGCCGTCTGTTACACTATAGAAAAAGAATTCAGTAAGGGTCTCTCCGGAGGCAAAAGAATTAAAAAAGCCCCCTGCTTCGTAAATTAAACTCTGGCTTGTCACATCAAAGGTTATTAATCCCTTCAGTGTAGAAACATCACTAATACTTTGTATTGTCAGGACATCAGTATCCAAGTCATTCAGGAGTAATTGTGATGCCAAAGAAATAATTTGTCCTTCTGATATTTCTATGAAATCAGGGGCGGCAACCGGCGGCGTATTTGGAATAAGAATAGTTTCGCTTGCCTGTGGTGACGCATTATTTACCTTATATGCGTTTAGATTTGAATGATATCCGTTGCCATAGTTCAAAGCACCATCAGAAGAAATAACCCCCATGCCATTAAAAAATGGATTATTATTCAGAACAGGCTTTTCGAAATTACCGCCACCACTTAAGACATAATTATTTAGAATATTACTCGAAATATCCGCGAGCTCTTTTTCCTCTATGCCAACCAAGGGGCTATGGCGCGTTTGTATATTTGCGTCATTGTCTTCTATCAAAGGATCAGGATTATTAGTCTGTGTGACGACAAGGTCTTCAACAGTGCCCTCGTCCTCTTCTGAAATAGCGTTCTGAGCGCCTTCATAGGACGAGGGTTCTTTATTATTCAGAAAATCATCTATCGCAGTTTCCACAATAACTTCATCTAAATTAAGCGCGTCACCTTCTGAAATAATATTTAGTATTTTTTGAATGAAAGTGTTTGCTTGTGCTATTTGTTCCGCAGAACCGAAAACTTTAAATACATCACCGCCCAGAAATTCAAAGGTAATACCGTAAAGATCCGCTACAATACTTAATGCTCGAAGAAGCTGTCCTGAGCCATCACTCGTGACAGGTATGTTATATGTCTTGATGTCATCTAAATGACCAGTGTTTTTCATTTCAGATACGTACTCATTAATTTAAGTTTACTCTTTAAGTATTTCTAAAAAATATAACTCCTTTAATTTTATATAAATTATATTAAAAAGACATTAATTTACTTGGGGTTTCTACTCATGCTTACTTCATTTGCGTTTCTTTTACTTATTTATTGGAAGTAGTCGATATTTTTATTGCAATAAAAAACATACTAATGGGGGTGTTTACTTGATTTATTGTAACCTATAGCATAGAAATTAATGGCCCAAATAGTCCGGAATTAATACTTAAGTATAGGATGTCGGTGACGTGTTAAAGATTCAGATTTGATGGCTAAGTAGTTTTGGTCTATTACCTTGTTATTGATTGGTTAAAGACAATCAATAACAAAACATTGAATACTCGGATATTCACATAACCTAGATAAAAAATCAAGGTAAGTATTAATTACGGTAGTGTGCAAGTTTAACTGCGTTTAAGAAGCCCCGCAACAGCGCCGATTTTTACGGTCGCCAGGCGATAAAATTGCTGCGCGTGCGTGAGGTTTTGATCTTAATATAGGCTTAATCCATCCGTCATGCGATGAACGGGGCGTTTATATTTTCTCGATGCCTGCTCCAAGAGCGGCGCAAAGTGCAAAACCCAACGGTTCAATGTTGCGTGATCAATGTGTAAACCACATTCCTTCATCATTTCCGCGATATTCCGATAACTCAATAAAGCATAGGACTCGTGCCAACGAACACACTGTAAAATAATAAATGGTGGATAGTGACGGCCAGAAAATGAAATCATGAGAGATCCTGATGGGAGGAAAACTCAGATTCTAGCAGACATATAATCAGGCATTAAACTTTGCGATAAAACCGTAGGTTCTTTGCTTAATCAAGCCCAATTCCTAAATTATTTAGGTGCAAACATGGTTGTTTGGCAAGCACTGCCACCATCCCGAGAAAAAATACCAAAGCTACTTTCCGCTTCACACTCAGTTTTTTGCGCTACGTTTCCGTTTTGATCGCTTGCAAGCCCAATTACAGTATCTACATTTAAAGCTTTAGCAAACTGTTCAGTAAGATTCTGACAAATATCAAGACTTGATACGTCTCGCTCTGTGAGCGTTCTAATGGACTGCGTACTAGCACTACCATGCATAACAGTGCACTGGTAATCCGTAGGACTTAAATTATCTTCATTCATAGTATCACCTCAATTTTTTATATTTAATAGTAACTTAACATATATAAATAATTTATGCAAACATCATCAATTACATACATCATTGGCATCGGCGGTTTATACGGTAGTGTCGCAAAGTTTAACTCAGTTTAAAAGCCCCGCAACAGCCCATAATCTAGACGGTCGCCAAGCGATAAAATTGCTCTGCGTGTGTGAGGTTTTTATCGATGTTAATGCGATATGGCATCCGGTTATGACGGAACGCCTTGCGGAAGAATGCTTTTGCCGCAGCTGCATCACGCTTTTTTGACACCATAAACTCAACGGTGGCGCCATATTTATGGTTCTGTCGCAAACTTTAACACCTGAACCTAGAATCTGATTGGACGTTAAGCTTTGCAACAGAACCTGCTATTTTGATATGGTACAGTACAAACTTGACTCTTCAGAAACCAAGCATTCAGATGATCCCATACTTATAGAATTATTCCCTGATTTCTCATTCTGTAGCCTATCTATGTCTTTGTCGTTCTCTCTATACTGAGAGGGTGATTGTGCGGCTGAAAGGCGATTATCAACATTGCCGCCGAAATACGTGGATGCCGGTGCTTCAAAAACAAACGCCGTCCGCTCACCAGGGATAGTCGATGGCGGATAGCCTTCGTAGCGCCGCGCGAAATAAAAATCCCCCTCAATTCCACCCGCGTTGACATTCTCCAAAGAGCTTGCATAAATCAAGCTTCGACCATTTCCTGAATCAAGCGCAGATTTACCAAAGTTATTTAGAAAACGCTTTGCAACAAGAACAAGGCTGTCTCCACTATCGTTAGATGAGGCGCGACCATTAAGGGTCATTAAGTTCACAGCATTCATAACAAGAGATTTTCCAACATCAACAAAATTTCCTAATGTTATGTTCCGCCCCTTAACCTCTAAACTATAATTCTCACTGTCTAAGTTCACAGAATCCAGATAAATATCCTGATTACCATCTCCTATAATTAACTTTCCACCAATATCTAGGGTGCTAAAAACAGTATTATCAAGCACCAAGTTCCCTGATGCCGCCCCAACACCGATATTATTTGAATTGTTTTGTGTTGCAAATTTTATATTATTTGTAGTCTGTATGATGTTATCTCCTTCAATAGTCATCATATTCGCTTTAATGCTTATGAAACCAGAAGCCCCTGCTCCACCAAATGTCGTCTCATCGGAGCCGCTAACATTCAAATCAACGGAATGACCTGCCCCCTATAATTCAGTCCAGTTTTTAGTTAGTAGTTTTGCGCTACAT
>CAXBFT010000216.1:0-3905 GCA_963974945.1 uncultured Alphaproteobacteria bacterium | reverse complement strand
TTATATCCTAAAATAATACTTTCATCATGCCACTATATGTTTGTCCTAATAACATAGCCCTTACACTAAGATTACAATTTTGTAAGGTTATCGCTGGCGCTAATATTGGGCGTAATTTGATCCGGCTTTTTAAGGTGGCGTATCCCTTTGGAAGTCAGTTTCACAGCTTGCCAATGGATTAAGAAAATTGATTTAAATGTGACCAGTGGGTGGCTCCAAAATACCGATCTCAATGACTTTTTATTCATAGGAGTTAGTCGCCCAACCAATGATGTCACAAGCTTCTTACGGCCTTCCATGTCATAAAAATCTATCCAGACCCCTAGGGTATTATCTTGCACATCAAATCGGAATTTATAATGCCCTTCACGCTCTAAAAATGGTGAAACATGGAACAGCTTCTTTGCGCTTATCCAATCTTTGGGCTGCAACGGTCGATTATCAGTGTGCGCGCATAAATATGTATGGGTTTCACCGAATGTATTGTTAACCTCGTTAATGACTGCGCGTAGATTGCGGTCTTTATCAAAACACAGCCAAAAGCTTACGGGGTTAAAGACATATCCCAAAACTCTGGGCATACCGACCAACACAATGTCATCGATAATTTCGTGTAAGCCATAGTCAACAAGGATACCATGCGCCCATTGGTCTAAATCAACGTTCTCTTCACGAGAGGCATGATCACGGTGGTAGAAGCTAAGGGGTGAAAAGCGATTGAGGGCGAGGCCGTTTACCCTAGGCTTCTTGGCTAAAGAATTTAAAGGCAGAGCAAAATAATAAATATTGTAAACAAAGGCATTCACTTTCGGGAATAAGCGTTTATGCATTACTTTTGCCGTGAAAATTTGTGGTGTTATTTCCATTCAGGCTCAATTCCCATCATTTTTGCAACATTTACCGCGCTTAATAATCCATCTTCATGAAAGCCATATCTTTGCCATGCGCCGCAATACCAAATGCGATCCTTCCCCTGAATTTCAGGTATTTTCTTTTGCGCTTCAATTGCGGCTAGATCAAATACAGGGTGTTCAAAATGACATTGATCGTGAACCAGTGCCGCATCAGGCGCGCGCGCAGGATTAAGTGTAACAATGATCGGCGTTTCCGTCTGGAGTGGCTGTAAGTTATTCATCCAATAGCTTAATGATATTTTATTATCGATATTCTGTTTATCTGACTGATATATCCAGCTTGCCCACGCTTTCTTGCTTTTGGGCATAAAACTTTGATCCGTGTGCAGGACCATTTCATTGGGTTGATAACGCACTGCGCCGACTATATTTTTTTCTGCCTCGGTTGGGTTTTTTAGCAAGCGCATAGCCTGATCACTGTGGCATGCAAAAACAACTTGATCATATTCCTCACAGTTTCCATGTATATCGGTTACTAACATACAATTTTGTGTACGCTCTACAGTTTTTACTCCGCAATTATACCTGATGCGATCCTCATAAGGCTGTATGATGCGCTTCACATACTCACGGCTTCCCCCAACAACGGTATACCATTGCGGATGATCATTTACTGTAAGCAAGCCATGATTGTCAAAGAACCGTAGGAATGTTTGTGCGGGGAAATCTTCCATTTTATTTGCAGGCGTGCTCCAAATTGCCGCTCCCATAGCCAGAAGGTAATAATCCCTAAACCATGACCCCATTTTCATTTCGTCAAGTAATTCACCCAGTGTTAGGGTTGTACCATTCTCTAAATACGCGGGGGCTAATTTATTAAACCTTAGAATATCATAAAGCATCTTGATATATGCGGGACGCAGGAAATTTGATTTTTGGGCAAATATGCCGGCCAATTTGTGATAAGTGCCGTATTCCAACCAACCACGATTTATATCAACACCAAAAGACATATCCGTCTTAGAGATGGGAACATTCAAATGATGAAATAAAGCGGTTAGCAGCGGATAGTTCTTTTTATTGAAAACAATAAATCCCGTATCAACAGGAACATCACCATTTTTTGTTTTAACCATCTTTGTGCGGCTGTGTCCGCCGACATAATCATTTTTTTCATATACGGTTATATCATGATGCGCATGGATCAGATGCGCGATTCCTGTCCCTGAAATGCCTGTGCCGATAATTGCTGTCTTCATAAACATGCCTCACGTTAAAAGAAAATATTACACAGCGTCTTCATACGAGGGTCTGTCATTAAAATTACAAAAGTTTAATTATTGAATTTTATGTCCACGCGCAAACCCGGCTTGTTATCGTTTAATGATATTTCTGCCTGATGCAGATCAAGTACAGCCTTCACAAGGCTTAACCCCAACCCCGTCCCCGGTTCAGACCTACTATAATCCGCACGAAAAAAACGGTCAAAGACGCGTTCTCTTTCCTGCTCAGAAACGCCGCAACCATTATCTGCTAAAACAAAAATAGACTGCTTTGCATCTCGGCTTAATTCTATTTTGATATGACCATTTTTAGAAGAAAACTTAATTGCATTATCCACCAAATTCGCAAATGCCTGAAAAAGCATGTCTTTGTCACCACTTATAAAAACATCATCACAAATATTAGAGGAAATACTTAGTGATCTATCCTCTGCCAACGGCTCATATAATGCGATTACATCTTCTATAATCTCGCCTATATTTACAGTGATAAAGTTCTGAGAGCGCGCCGATTTTTCGATATTAGTAATGCGTAATAATGAATTAAATGTGCCAAGGATATGATCGGCCTCGTTGATCAATGAATCTAAATCACTCTCGTTGTTTTTATTTCCCTTTAAATCCTCCAGATGATTTCGTAGCCGCGTAAGTGGGGTGCGAAGATCATGTGCAATGTTATCACTGGTGCTACGTATGCCTTGCATTAATGCCTCAATACGATCCAACAATGAATTTAAAACCTGCGCCAGATTACTAAGGTCGTCCCAATTGCCTTTAATTGAAATACGCTTAGATAAGTCGCCTGTATCCATAATATTTTTTGCAGTACCTGCAATCATGTTGATGCGGCTTACAACGAACAGGCTAATAAAAAAGCTAACCAAAATAACCATGAGCATGAACACCATGATCATAATGCTAAACAACTTCAGACGCTCATAACTTTTATTGATATCGTTTATATCACGGGCAACAAGAAGTTTTGAACCATTTTCAAAGGTATGCATTTTAGCGGCATAAAGCACCTGTTTTGTATCATGACGAAAACTGACAACACCCTCTTTAAGGAGTGTAACATCTTCTGGCATATTATTAAGATGACCGGCTAGGCGAGCACCATCTTTATCTTGAAAATAATAAACGGGGTTAAGCTTTTCTTCCGCCCGTTTTGAAATATATTGCTCTATATTTTGCGTAGAATGGTTTTTACCCAATGAAATAATTATATGCTCTATTTCAATATTAATTGCGTCTTCTGTCTCGCGCATAAAATTCTTCTGACCAAAATCATAAAGCGAATAGCCTAAAAAAACCGCAGAAATACCGAGGAGTATCGTAAATAATACCGCCATTTTAAAGCTAGAGCTTTTGGCATAACGCCTAGAAACTGTCTTCGATGATATATCCTGCACCACGCACCGTCTTGATTATTGTTCCGTCATGATCATGTATTTTTTTACGCAGGCGGCTAATATGTACATCAATGACATTCGTTTGTGGATCAAAATGATAATCCCAAACGGCCTCTAGTAACAACGTGCGCGTAACAACTTGCCCTTTATGGCGAAGTAAAAATTCTAGTAAATTAAACTCGCGCGTTTGCAAATCTATAGTTTCTTGGCCTTTACGCACATTACGTTTGAGCAAATTAAGCTCAATATCCGCGGTCTTTAATATTGTATCTTTTGAATTTGTTGTCGTCATATTGCGACGTCCAAGAATTTCAACACGCGCGAGTAATTCAGCAAAGGCAAACGGTTTTGTAAGA
>CAXBFT010000215.1:0-3909 GCA_963974945.1 uncultured Alphaproteobacteria bacterium | reverse complement strand
GCTTGCCATACTCTCAGGATTTATTCATAACCGCCGTGTTATGGTACAAGGCTATCACGGGACTGGGAAATCAACGCATATTGAACAAATCTCTGCGCGCCTCAACTGGCCATGCGTACGCATCAACTTAGATAGTCACGTAAGCCGCGTTGATCTTCTTGGTAAGGATACAATCACCCTCAAAGAAGGAAAGCAGATTACAGAATGGAAAGAAGGGCTTTTACCTTGGGCGCTTCAAAACCCTGTCGCCTTGATCTTTGATGAATACGATGCTGGTCGCCCCGACGTTATGTTCGTGATACAGCGCGTTTTAGAAGCTGAAGGAAAACTTACCTTGCTCGATCAAAATAAAGTTATTCGCCCGCACCCAGCTTTTCGCTTATTCGCAACGAGCAATACAATTGGCCTAGGTGATACAACCGGCCTTTATCATGGAACACAGCAAATTAATCAGGGGCAAATGGACCGTTGGAATGTTGTGACGACCCTTAACTACCTGCCCCATGATGAGGAATGCGCCATTGTGCTTGGTAAATTGCCGGATATGGATACACAAGACGGCAAAAATACAATTTCAAAAATGGTCTCTTTGGCTGATTTGACGCGTGAAGGGTTTGTTAATGGGGATCTTTCTACGCTGATGTCACCGCGAACGGTTATTGCATGGGCAGAAAACACAGCGATTTTCAATGATCGTGAGCTGGCCTTTCGCTTTTCATTCCTAAATAAATGCGATGAAGCAGAGCGCCCGATTATCGCCGAATATTACCAAAGATGTTTTGGCGTTGAGTTACCGGACAGTGCCATAAGAAACATCGCTGTTCCAGCATAGATGATGCAGCGGGTATTCGTCCTCTTTCTCTTACTCTGCCTTATCCCATGGGGGGTATACCAACTTAACATACGCGTTCCCGGTGATGCAGCATATCTCATGAGCGGCGCAGTGCATTTGCTCAACGGTCAAAGCATGAGCGAGTATTTTTTCGATAGTAACCCTCCTATGTGCTATATGATTTATACTCCGGCCTTGCTACTTCAAAACATTGGCATTGCGCCATATAATACCATCACAGTTTATGGATTTATCCTTATCCTGATGAATTTATGCCTCTGCCAATTATTGCTTAAACGCGATAAATCCCTTTCATCCCGAACAAAAAATATTCTGACCACGGGGATTGCCCTATCAATAACATTACCAGCAACATTAGAGTTTGGCCAAAAAGATCATCTGATCTTGATTGGAATTATTCCCTTCCTTCTAATGCAGTATCAACTGCTGAACCGTGTTAATATTCCAATATTACTTGGACTGGCCATAGCATTATTTAGTGTCCCCTTTATCCTCATTAAACCGCATTATGGTTTATTACCTACAGCGCTTATACTTATACGCGTTATACAAAGTAAAAACATCAAGGCATTCATTCAAACGGATTTCATTGCCCTTGCCATTGGATCAATTGCTTATATTATATTTATTGCGCTTTATACCCCTGATTATATTGAAAATATTCTGCCCGTTATCATGGATATATACGTCAATATGCGTGGTGATGAGACATTAGAGCTATATAAAACGGCTATATCTTTTATTACCTTATGCTCATTCATTGGCGTGATAGCATGGGCGCAGCATAATAATAATGAGGAAAAAAAACTCAATATTATTTTTATTACCTTGGCGATACTCTCTATCATCCCTTTTATCTTGCAAAATAAAGGATTTAGCATTCATCTCTACCCTGCTTTTGGGCTTATTATCATTTCTTTGGTTATGCTTATCCCCGCCTTTTTAAAGAATAAAACAACCCCCTTTACGATTGCTTTAATTTTAATAATTGCATCATATACACTATTATTCACCACCATAATTGCAAAGCGTCCTCCCTTAACACATGCCGATTACCTCAATTCCAAGATTACTGCCATCATCCGTGAAGAAGCAAGAGACAAACCATTCCTGATCATCGACAGCACAACAAACACAAATTACATCCCTGCAATGTATGTCCCCAATACATTGGGATCACGATTTTCATCTTTTTGGTTTATAGGAAGCATTATGAATATTGAAAATGAGAGCTATAAAATTTCTCTACTCAATCAATTCGCGCTCTATATTACACAGGATCTAGAGCGATATAAACCGGAAGTCATTGCAATTGTGCAAATGCCTGAAGGCCGCAGTCCGTTTGAAATCGTCTACGAAAAGCATAATACCATTCAAGATGAAATGAATAAATACAGCTTTTTAAAGATTGTAACGATTGATAATAAGTATGAATCCTATCGGGATGCCTTCGCACCAAAGCCTGATGACCTTGAAAATCTAAAGCTAAGTTTTTCCATCTATAAAAGAAACCCGTAAGAACGGAAGAATTAAGCAGCGCGCTTACGATACTCCATAATGCGCTGTTCCATTTCAGGTCTGAAATGCTTAATTAACCCCTGAACCGGCCAAGCTGCCGCATCACCAAGTGCGCAAATCGTATGACCTTCGATCTCTTTTGTAATTTCAAAAAGCTGATCGATTTCTTCAACTGTAGCATTCCCCTGTACCATACGCTTCATCATGCGCCAAACCCACCCCGTACCTTCACGACAAGGTGTACACTGCCCGCAGCTTTCATGCATATAGAATTGTGACAGGCGGCAAATGGCCTGAATAACATCGGTAGATTTATCCATAACGATAACCCCCGCCGTACCAAGCCCTGTACCGACCTCACGTAAAGAATCAAAATCCATTCGAATTGTGTCGCATGTTGATTTAGGCAACATCGGTGTTGATGAACCACCCGGAATAATCGCAAGCAAATTATCCCAACCACCACGAACACCGCCGCAATGCTTCTCAATAAGATCCTTAAGCGGAATGCCCATGACCTCTTCAACATTACATGGATTATTCACGTGGCCTGAAATACAGAACAGCTTTGTTCCTGCGTTTTTCTCATCACGCCCTAATCCCGCGAACCAGCTTCCGCCACGACGAAGGATTGTTGGCACAACCGCAATTGTTTCAACATTATTCACCGTTGTTGGGCAAGAATACAAACCTGCCATGGCCGGAAATGGTGGCTTATTGCGTGGTTGGCCCTTTTTGCCTTCGATGGATTCGATCAGCGCGGTTTCCTCACCGCAAATATATGCACCCGCGCCACGATGAACAATAATATCAAAATCCCAACCCGATTTCGCCGCATTTTTACCAATTAGACCTGCGTCATAGGCCTCTTCAATCGCTTTGGACAAGGCAGAGCTTTCATTATAAAACTCACCACGCACATAGATATAAGCCGCATGTGCGCCCATTGCAAAACCTGCAATCAACGCACCTTCGATTAATTTATGTGGCTCATTACGCAAAATATCCCGGTCTTTACATGTGCCAGGCTCTGATTCATCGGCATTTATAACCAAATAATGTGGCTTGCCTGAATCTTTGGGCATGAAGGACCACTTTAAACCTGTCGGGAAGCCGGCTCCGCCGCGACCACGAAGACCGGAAGCCTTCATTTCATCAATAATTGCTTCGCGCCCTCTACCAAGAATATCTTTGGTCTTATCCCAATCGCCACGCTTTTGCGCAGCTTTTAAAGAAAAACTTTCCCTTCCGAAAAGGTTCGTAAATATTCTGTCTTTATCACTGAGCATTTAAACCACCTTTGCTTTCTTTGCCAAAGCCTCAAGAGTTGTCGGCCCCGCAGAGGACATAGAAGCCTTGCGCCCTGTTTGAGAACCAATAGTTGGCTGTAAATCTTCGGACAAAGTTTTAATGACCTCACGCATATTCTCAGGGGTTAAATCCTCATAGAAATCATCGTTAATTTGTACCATAGGGGCGTTCACACATGCGCCAAGGCATTCAACCTCCATAAGGGAAAATTTACCATCCGCTGTTGT
>CAXBFT010000214.1:0-3933 GCA_963974945.1 uncultured Alphaproteobacteria bacterium | reverse complement strand
AGACTGATAAGCAATTTTAGAATTTTATGATTTTGTGCGGTAAGAAGATAGGCAGGGCTAGCGCACCAGAAAATGGTGACGAATGAAAGTAAATAAATATTATAAAGTCCGGAAATTTGCGCGATAGGCAAAATATCGATCCATGTATATCCATAAAGATTCCACGGAAATCCTGTAAACATCGTTCCGCGCATCAATTCAGCAGAAAAAATAAGGATAACAAAAAGGATAAAGGTTAGGTAATTATTCTTATCTTTGCATATTCTTTTATGAATGTAACAGGCCAGAGCCGTAAATGCAGATAAAATAATCGGAAGTCCGGATACAGCAAGTGGCCATGCCCACCAATATGGATTACCTTCCACAAGCAAAGCATTGCCAATCCAAGAAAGGCTAAAGCCGAAATATCCTAATGAGAAGAAGAAACCAACGAGTGCCGCCGAAAATGGCGTAACAGAACGATGCAATAAGACATAAAGACCGCTCAGCCCTATGATAAGAAATAGCAATATATTTGTAGGAGCCATAGAGAGCGCCGACAAAGATCCTATTAAAAATGCAGAGAAGTTTCTTTTCATACTATATGTAGTAACGATGATGCAGGCACAGAGCAATTGCTTTATTTGGTGAAATTATTCCGCAGCGACCAAGTTTGGGATATTACGAATACAAAGCCGCTTTACCCGCCTTGGATCGGCATCAAGAATTTCAAAAACAATGCCCGTATTATGGGTCAACACTTCACCACGCGCAGGCACACGCCCCGCAAGGGAGAATACTAATCCACCAAGAGTGTCATTTGCTTCGCGCTCACCATCATCAAGAATATTACCAAATTGGGCCTCAAACTCCTCAAGATCAACACGGGCATCGGCTACAACTGTGCCATCTGTATGAGTTATAAGCTCCGCTTGCATATGAGGGTCATGCTCATCATCAATTTCACCGACAATGCCTTCGATAACATCACCAATAGTAATAAGGCCATCAATACCACCATATTCATCGACAACAAAAACCATATGCTTTCGTGTCAGACGCATTTGTAAAAGAAGGTCTAGCGCTTGCATCGATGGGGAAATAATGGGGACATTGCGCACTAATTGCTGAATATCGATTTTTTCACCCTTGGCCAGTGTCGCCAGAATATCTTTAACATGGATCGAGCCAATAATATTGTCCAACGTATCTTTATACACCGGAAGACGGCTATATTGACGTTCAGCAAGGATGAGGAAAAGCTCTTCATGTGTAGTGCTTATATTGATTCCAATAATATCCGCACGCGGTACCATAACGTCATGGGCTGTCATGTCACGCAAATTTAACACATTGGAAATAAGTATTTTTTCATGAGATGAGATTGATTCTTCATGTGAACCATTGCGCTCTTCCTCTATGTATTCGGCGATAGTTTCACGAAGGGATGTGTCTTGCTTTGGTTTGAACAATAATTTTATAGCATTAAAAAAGCCGCCATCATTGTTTTGCTTCTGCTGCTCCATGGTTATGGGCACGCCACCTGATATTTCGGGTGGCGTGTTTATACTCGGGGGCTCATCAATATCTTTGTTCATATTTAACATGCTTTACTGCTCTATAATGTCATAAGTTAATTGTATTTCATATGGGTTTTTAATGCCAAGGGTTTTTAAAATTTTAATTTCAAGTTGTTCCATTTCTTCTGCTTCACTTTCGATGATGTGATCATAGTGCAAAAGATGTAAGCAACCGTGAACAAGCATATGAGTAAAGTGGCTTTTTATGTCTTTATTCTGCTCTGTCGCCTCTGATGCAATTGTGTCAGAGGAAATTATAATATCGCCTAGCATAAGAAAGGGTGTATCTGCATTTATATCGTCAATTTCCGTCTGCGGAAAAGACAACACATTTGTTGCCTTATCCTTATCACGGTATTGTTTATTCAGTCTCTGAATAAAATCATCATCACTCAGGACTATGCTCACCTCTAAATACTGCGCTTTTGGAAAAAACTGCACCAAAATTGTGGTGATGATATTATGTGTTATACCTTCTATATCAGGAATTACCGAGAGCCATTTCTGATCTTGTATATCAATATCAATTTGAAAAGGGGGCATAATTTTTACTTATCATGTTTCTCATAAGCATGAATGATCTTGCGCACGAGACCATGGCGGATGACGTCTTCTTTTTCAAACGTGATAAATCCAATATCTTGCTCTTTTTGTAATATTTCAACCGCCTCGACAAGGCCGGATTTAATATGAGAGGGTAAATCCGTCTGTGATGCGTCGCCAGTAATCACCATATGCGATGATTCACCCATGCGGGTTAAAAACATTTTCATCTGCGCGCATGTGGAATTCTGCGCCTCATCCAAAATGACATAGGAATGCGCAAGTGTTCGCCCGCGCATAAATGCAAGGGGGGCAATTTCAATCTCACCAATCTCCATTTTCTTTTGAAGAAAATCATGGGGTAACATATCATGGAGCGCATCATAGATTGGGCGCAGATAAGGATCAATTTTTTCCTTCATGTCGCCGGGTAAAAACCCCAAATTTTCACCCGCTTCAACAGCAGGGCGACAGAAAACGAGGCGTTCAACCTTGCCCTGAAGGTACATATCAATACCGGCCGCAACAGAAAGATACGTTTTGCCTGTTCCCGCAGGACCAAGGCCAAAGACCATGTCATGTTTATTGATAAGCTCCAGATATTTAACTTGATTAGGGGATCGTGGTGCGATGGTTTTATTCTTGGTTTTAATTACTATGCCTTTTTGCGGTGCATCTTGCGTCACGCCTTTATTAGGTTTGCTTGTACCTGTATGCAAGAAACGAATCTCTGCGTCTATGTCGGCATGGGTAATATTGAGTAATTCTTTGTCTTTCAGGCGCGTATATAAAGATTGAAGGACAATTTGCGCCCTATTGATATTATCTTTTTTACCACTGACACGAAGAAGGTTACCACGATCGGATATGTGGATTTCAAGCTTTTTTTCAAGATAGGATAGATGGTCATTATATTCCCCGAACAGCAACCGCGCCAGTTCATTATCCGAGAATTCAAGGATGAGTTCTTTTGACAATCTATCTCCTTATCTTTTTATTATGCCTACCCTTAAATTATACCTTAAAATCATTAAGAAACATATATAATTATAGGGGTTCAAGCGTATAATCATCAGATAGAGAGGATTGGTAATCACCAAGGATCATATTTTTTGTGTGCTTATCAAAATTACGTCTGTCTTTACCCGCTTTTTTAAATGGTTTTTCTGCACCATTTACGGCGAGTATTTCAGCTTCTTTTAATAGGGGGTAATCCTCTGGTGAAGTTAAAATTACGTTCACTTCTTCGATTTCAGCAAGGGAATGATCAAGCGCGTTCCAAGCTCTGCTTAGTGATTTATCTTTTGTTCTCTTTTTTACATTTTTACTCAAGACCTCAGGCTGTGTTAAGGCGTTTGCAATATCTGAAGATGATGTGAAAATTGTTGCCGTTGCATTTTTATCTAACATGCTCAGTGCGTGTGCCACAGCTTGGACATTTGCTAGCTTTTCCGTGGAATTGCTTTTATCAACGCGGCATGATTTTTGCGTTATAAATTTATCTTTATTATCAGTCTTTATCCAACCGAAACCAAATCGTGCGCTGTCTTCGATGGATGCGCTTGCGATATATATATGTACGTCTTTTGTTTTGCTACTCAT
Organism: uncultured Alphaproteobacteria bacterium; assembly: GCA_963974945.1. GTDB lineage: Bacteria > Pseudomonadota > Alphaproteobacteria > Micavibrionales > Micavibrionaceae > UBA1672. The sequence goes on along the minus strand of CAXBFT010000214.1, from coordinate 229 downwards.
GCAGCGGACTATATTACATTATAATAATATTATGCAACTTTTTCATGCATTACAATTTCGCCGGTTAAGGAACGCTCAAACGTGTCAGATATTTTCACATCAATGATGTTTCCAATAAGCCGCTCATTTCCCTCTACATAGACAGATTGGAAATAGGGACTACGGCCGCTTAACTGACCTGCTTTTTTGCCTTTTCTGTCGAATAAGATCGGCATGGTCAATCCCTTAC
>CAXBFT010000213.1:0-3964 GCA_963974945.1 uncultured Alphaproteobacteria bacterium | reverse complement strand
CAGGATTTTACCGGCGTGACGTTTTTGACGTCGGCATTGTCAAAGGTGGTATTGATTTGACTGTCCAGATCAACGCGGTCTACTACGACAACCACGGTCGGGTTTTTTAGGTCAGGGTCGGCTTTCAGCATTTTGGCCGCATAAAGCATCAGTAATGATTTACCGGAGCCTTGGAAGTGCCAGATCAGCCCTTTACGAATTTCACCATTCTTCACACGATCCACGATTTGTTTTGCGGCTTCATATTGTGGGTAACGAGGCAACAACTTAATACGTTTAATCACATTGGTGTTGGGCAGCTTGGTGGCTGAATAGAGCGCAAAAGATTGCAGCAATTCCAGCAAGGTTTGCGGTTGAAGCAAGCGTTCGCTGCTCGCCAGAACGGTATTCATGTTCTGTGGAATTTCATCACCATCCGTGGTTTTATGCCATGGCATCCAGTGTTTAAACCCGGCATTCACCGCGCCATATGCAAAGCTCTTTCCTTCTGTTGCGAAGCACAAAAGATTAGGCACAAAAAAACTGCTCTGATTGGCCCAGTAATGCTTGTTGCCACCCATAAAATCTGTGGCACCATCTTGCCAGCTGATGGACATGCGGACAGGTGTTTTGACTTCCCCAACCACCAGCGGAATACCAAATCAAAGAACGCATTCTTTGCGCCCATTGATGGTACTTGTTGTGACACCACATAGTGATTTTTGGAATGGTCGTTGTAATCAACCAGGTTGATGGTGATATGCTCGCCGTCTTTGCCCAGTGGCATGGATTTTTCACCGCGCAGCCATTCGGTGAATAGCTCATTGGCGCGAACAAGGCCGCTATGGCTGGCCTCCAGCAAGACACCGCGCAGCTTGTAAATAACCTCGTCGGCCTTTTCCGAGTCCTTTGCAATATCGGGATTAAGGCGACATAATGCGTCTTTCAGCCAGCTTTCAATTAACACTTCCTGCGCTTCACGCGGCAAATCAGGCCCATGAACGAATGTCCATTTTTCACTCGGCAACGCTGCAAGACGGTCGCGGATGGCTTCTTCAATAGTATTGGCTTCGTTAAACCCGCTCATGCTGCCTCCTCAATATTATTACTTTCCTGAATATACTTACTCTTTAGTTTTACTAAATCTTGGATTTTAGCTTGAATGGTTCGCTCAATATCCTGAATCTCATCCAAATTACTTGCTATTTTTTCTTGCTCATTGATGGGTGCATATGTTGCAGAAGATCTTTCAATATTTCTTGGGCTTACATTGGGCTGTGCTCCACCCACTGCATCCACGAGAAGTTCTCTTATAACGGATTGCGTTCCAAGCAAATGATAGAGATAGCTAAGTGACGCATCATTCTTTACCTCAACCATACCAACACGTTGGTTAAGATACGCGGTTCCTTCTTCTAGTCTCCCACTCTTGCCTGTGGTAGCGCCAGACATTGCAATCATAACATCACCTTTAGAAACTAAATATCGATCCAAATTAGATTGAGGTTGATAATAGACAGCATCGTTTAAATCAACAGAACGGTTTACTCCAATGTTGGATATGCGGAGTATGGGCATTCCATCTTTTGTAAACTGCTTACTTTTAAACGCAAACCCCGACTTAATTCTCATCAGATCAGATAACTGTCCATTTATATAATGAGATGATTTCTTGTCTGAAATAAGTACGGTCTTGAGAAGTCCTGCAGCTGTAAGAGCTTCATCGCAATTCTTAAGTGCACTATCAATTAATTTTAAGGACTGTAACATCTCCTCCTGCCGTGGGCGGGACGGTAGGGGAAATTCAAATTCAGCCAATGATTTAAACTTGGTGCGCGGTGATAATCCGCCTGCGGAATGCTTTACTGCCCAGTCAAAGAAAGGCTCCGACTGTACAATGAATGGTAACAGATCAGGCAAGAGCGCTTTTTCTTTAGGCGCAATAACGATGATGTCGCCTGAGCAGATTCCATCAAAATCAGCCACGGCAGCCTTTTTTAGATAAGCGCGACGGCGACCAAAAAGGATATCACCGGCGCTGAATTTCTTTGTAAAGGTTGGGTTGTCCTCGGCGATTAATCCATAGCGTGCCAATTTCAATGATTCCGGATCAATATGTTCAAGGCCGATATAACGCTCAATCCCTTCGCCGAGTGGATCCTTGGTGCTACCCTTCACTTCTTGTGCGACATCCCCAAATTTGACGATGCGCCAGCCTTCTGATTTTTGTTTCTCTGTTAATTGCATCACTGTCTACGCCTCATATCCCAATTCTTTTAAGCTATCGAACAGCTTGTTTGTTTGCTTTTTCAAAAGCGTGCGAGAGATTTTCCAATCTTCAATTGCGCCCTCCAAATCCTGTTCTTCTTCATCGTGGCCATTACCGTTTTTGGCCGTAACATAAAGCGGAATGGACAGGTTGTATAAATTGTCTTTGACCTCATCCAGATCCACCAGACGCGCTATGTCCGGATGATCCTCTGGCTCAAAATATGCTTCCACGAGCTTTTCTAAATTACCATCAGATAAAAAGCTGGTAGCGCGTTCGCGTGTGACTTCATGAACACCGTTGATAAAGTTGATCTTGTTTGCGTGATCTTTCAATTTGTTCTGACTTAAAATCACGACACAAGATTCCATTGGACTGTTATAAAACAGGTTCGGCCCCAGACCGATAACGGCCTCGATAAGGTCGCCTTCAATCACGCTCTTGCGTATGGCTTCTTCTTGATCCCGGAAAAGTACGCCATGTGGCCAGAGCATTGCCGCGCGGCCTGTTTTGGGGTTCAGGCTTTTTATGATGTGCTGGAAGAAAGCATAATCAGCGCAGCCTTGCGGCGGCACACCAAACATGTTCCGCCCGTAAAGGTCTGAGCCAAATGCATCCCGGTCCCATTTTTTAATGGAGTATGGCGGGTTGGCGAAGATCACATCAAATTGCTGAAGCTTGTCACCCTTTGTGAATTTGGGCTCCTTCAGTGTATCGCCGCGCGCGATATCAAACTCTTCAATATCGTGGAGCAGCATGTTCATCTTGGCAATCGCCGAGGTCAGCAAATTCACTTCCTGTCCATAAAGTTTTACTGTGCGCCACTCACGGTCGTCTGTGCGCAAATCCATCACAGCGTTCAAAAGCATCCCGCCAGTACCGCAGGTGGGGTCATACGCGGCTTCACCCGGCTGCAGGGCAAGAATACGCGTCATTAGGTGCACAACAGTACGGTTAGTGTAGAATTCGGCAGCTGTGTGACCGGAATCATCGGCAAATTGTTTTATGAGATATTCATAGGCATTACCGAGATCATCCTGATCAATGTCTTTGACGCCAAGCGGGATTTTGCTAAAATGGTTGATCAGTGATGCAAGCAGATGGTCTGGCAAACGTTCTTTATTGGTCCATACGGCATCCCCGAACACGCCATAAAGACGCGGGTTTGCCTTCTCAATTGCACGAAGTGCATCCTGTAAAGCTTTTCCTACATCTTTGGTCGTGGATTGAACCACGCTCCACCGGGCATTGTCTGGAATGATGAAGCGGTGTTGTTCAGGTTTTTTAGCAAGTTCATCATCTTCATAAAGGGCTAGCGCTTCGGTATATTCTTCCTGATACACATCATCCATGCGCTTATAAAACAGAAGCGGAAAAATAAATTGTTTGTAATCGGATGCTTCAATCTGTCCGCGCAAAAGTACAGCCGCGCCCCATAGCATATCTTCGAGCTGTTTTTGGGTAATACTCATAGCTCAAACCCTTCCTTGGCCAATAGAGCCTCTAATTCATCTTCTGCCTGTTCGAGATCGACCAGCTTCTGCTTAAAGTCTTTTAAGGCTTCTTCAACAGTGATGGTTTCTTCTTCGAGCGGCTTTTGCACGTAACGCGCGATATTCAGGTTGAAGTCGTTTTCTTCGATCTCGCTGATCGGGACCCAGCGACTGACTCCTTCAATTTCCTCGGAAGCTTCATGCTGGCGTTTGTAGATATCAT
>CAXBFT010000212.1:0-3992 GCA_963974945.1 uncultured Alphaproteobacteria bacterium | reverse complement strand
TGCTTGCGCGTGGGGATTTAGGTGTTGAAATTCCACCTGAAAAAGTACCTGCGGCGCAGAAACGTGTTGTGCGCATGGTGCGTGATAAGGGCAAGCCTGTGGTGATTGCAACGCAAATGTTGGAATCTATGATTAATAATGCGCGCCCAACGCGGGCAGAGGCATCGGATGTGGCCACGGCTGTTTATGACGGGGCGGATTGCGTCATGCTCTCGGCGGAAACCGCGGCGGGGGAGTATCCGGAACGCGCTGTGCAAATGATGGACCGCATTGCCCGCACAACCGAAGAGGATGAACATTATATTGAGATGATGGATAATGCGCGTCCTGATTCGCTTAATACACCTTCGGATGCGATTACGACGGCCGCCTATTATGTGGCGCAGGATGTTGATGCAAGGCTGATTGTCAATTACACCATGTCGGGGGCGACCTCGCTTCGTACGGCGCGTCAGCGCCCCGATGTGCCGATCTTGTCCATTACCCGCAGTCAGGAGGTCGCACGCCGTCTTACGCTTTCTTATGGTGTATATGCCGTGCATGATGAGGCCAGAGAGGAAGATTTCACTGGGCCCGCCCGCCATGCTGCAAAAATTGTAATTGATAAAGGGTTCTTGCAACAGGGGGATCGCTTTATTATGACAGCAGGTATGCCGCTTGGTGTGAAGGGATCAACGAATATTTTAAGAATCGCTAAGGTGGAATAAAGTCATGAGTGATATGCATTTTATTCTGACGGGTGGGACGATAGAAAAAGCCTATTCACCGTTGACGGAAAAGCCTGAGTTCAAGCATGAATCGATCTTACCTGATTATTTTCAAACGATCATTCAAATGCATCCTGATATTACATTTCAAACATTGGCGCAAATCGATTCATTGGATATGACCGATGATCTGCGCAGCAAAATTGTGACGGCAGTGCAGCAATCTGCAAGCAGGTGTATTATTATTGTGCATGGCACATCAACAATGCAGCAAACTGCAGAATTCCTCGCAGAGAACTTAAACGACCATAATAAGACTATTATTCTGATGGGGGCCATGATTCCCTTGAAAGAATTTGCCATGAGCGATGCGGGGTTTAATCTGGGCTATGCCATTGCTAAGGCGCAAGATGCCCCAAGCGGTGTTTATATCGCTATGAATGCACAGCTTTTTAAGGCAGGATCAGTGTATAAAAATACAAATATAGGACGGTTTGAATGCATTGGAAGTTAGTGTGTCATTTTGTGGTCATGGGCGTTGCCTTACTCTGCGCTATTCCTGTTTATGCCGATGATTTGACGGTGGGCGGAGCTTATAAGGCATTAAACCATAAGCAAACGACATTTGATAAAAAGGCGTCGCTTTTGGCAGATGATGAGGCAAAATATCTGGATCATCTATTTTTTGTCACTGATTTAGCATTTCGAGAGCGGATGCTTATGCTGCGCTATGCAAAAGCGCATGAAACAGGGCGCTATATAGAGAGTTATAATAAAGAAATTGATAATTTATTGGCGAGTTTTGAATTTATAACGCCGCCATCGCATATCTTAAAACAAGTGCAGGACCTGATTATTGCTTCTATTAAGGAGCAAAAAGCATTTTTCAATGAATGGCATAATGCGAGTGAAGCCAAGGCGCGTGCATTGATTCAAACTTACGCATCGCATCAATTGGTGCAAGCGTCTCATATGAAATTGATGCAGGCCTATCAACTCTTGAAATCTGCATTCGGGAATGAGGCGGCGCATAATCAGCAATCATTTTATGACCACCTTTGTGTTCTGGATTTTATTTAGTATAAGCGCTTATGAGGCAAGTGCGCATTTCTTCCATTGTGGGGAAGACCTTGCTCGCACCAGCATCAAGAAGTTTTAACGTGTGTCCTTTATGGTCGTGATGCGCACCACAAAACCCCCATGCCTCCATGCCCGCAGCCACAGCGCCATGCACGCCTGCAAGACTGTCTTCTATGACCAATGATTTTTCAGGTGATATATTTGCATGAGTTGAGGCCATCAGGAAAAGGTCGGGGGCAGGTTTTGGATTCGGCGACATTGCGCCGCTAATCACTCGTTCATCTGAAAAATAGGGTGTAAGGCCTGCAAACTCTAATGAGAGCAGAACATTTTTGCGCTCTCCGTTTGAAACAACGTAAATGCTTGCATTCTCTTGCGCGGCGATCACCATGTTTTGTACGCCCGCAATGATTTTCATATCAGTTTTCGCAAGCATGCGCACTTTTTCTAAATAGCGTTGCCCCGCGTCTTTCGGGAATTGGAAAGCGGTTTCTTTGGTGATCATATCTAAAATACGGCTGAAACGATGGCCTGAAAAGTGGTTGAGGCCATGTGTAACGTCATAGCCATCAACCCCGTATTCAGTGATGAGCTCGATAATCGCCTTAATATTAAGGTATTCGCTATCGACCAATGTGCCATCGCAATCAAAAAGGATCAGATCATATGCCATCTATTTATCCTTTTCTTGCATATTTAAGAAGTGATGAATGCGCGATCACGCTTAAATCATCGCCATTCCGCCATTGACGTGTAGCGTTTGCCCCGTCATATAGCCTGCCTCGGTGCTCGCAAGGTAAATGGCGGCGGCGGCGATGTCTTCGCTTTGCCCCATTTTTCCTGCCGGGATCGTTGCGTTAATAGATGCCTTTTGATCATCATTGAGCGCATCTGTCATTGCAGTGGCAATAAAGCCAGGTGCAATGCAGTTAATCGTAATGCCGCGTGAGGCAACTTCTGCGGCCATAGATTTGCTCCAACCGATCATGCCTGCTTTTGAGGCGGCGTAGTTGCATTGCCCCGGATTTCCCGTAACGCCAACAATAGATGTGATATTGATAATGCGGCCGTGACGGCGCTTCATCATGCCGCGTTGCACCGCTTGGGCAAGTTTAAACGGGGCAGTAAGGTTTACGTCTAAAACATCTTGCCAGTCGGCATCGCTCATACGCATGGAAAGGCCATCGCGGGTGAGGCCGGCGTTATTGACCAGTATGTCAATTTTGCCTAAGGCTTCTTCGGCACGTTTTACCAGATCTTTTACTGATTCTGTCGTGGAAAGGTCTGCAGGCAGAATGTGAACGCGTTCACCAAGCTCCGCCGCCAATTCGTTTAATTTATCTTCATTACGGCCTGAAATGCCTATAACGGCGCCTTGTTGATGAAGGGCTTTGGCAATGGCTCCACCAATGCCGCCCGTTGCGCCAGTGATTAGTGCGGTGTGTTCTGTAAAATCAAACATGTTTTGTTAACCTTTTTATTTTATAGTGGCTATATGGTTTATACCGAAGAAAAGCACTTGTAAAGATACGGCAATCGGGTATTGTCTAGTTTGATAATGATAATCGTTATCAATTAAATAAATAAGCGTACGATTTTTATTGACAATAGTAAATGTCAGGCGTAATTTGCCAAAATTATACACTTTACGTAATAATATATGTATATTTTGCCTGATTTTGTAAAGGCACGGGTTAGGATTTAACCAAATGAGTTTAGCAGCAGAATTAAAATACACGTTTAACAGAGCGCAGCAAGATCAGCCTGGATTGTCAGAACGTCCGGTGTTGGCTGTTAGTTTGAAAACGTTGGAGCAAGTTTTGGAACCTGTTAATGATGTTTTACAGCAGGATTTATCATATCAGGCTCATGACATTGGTATTGATTATAAGCTGAAATTCTTGCGTCAAACATGCCTTGATTTACAATTGGCTAAATTTGAAAATGATCCCGAAGCACGTTCGCAGCAAAGCAGCCTTCTCAATGTATTGCAAAATGTGATTGAAGATGTCGAGCAGGCAAAGGGCGGGTTTGTTACTCTTGACTTCGAAGATTTACTAAAATTATCAAAATTATCTGATGTTTTGCGAAATGATGCGGATATTTGTAAAAACGAAATGCAAAGAGAGCTTGGCAATCTAACATCCTCTGATCTGCATACCATGCTTATAAAAACAGCAGACCGTATTGACGCGGCGCAAAGCC
>CAXBFT010000211.1:0-4005 GCA_963974945.1 uncultured Alphaproteobacteria bacterium | reverse complement strand
CGGGGGTAACCTTGTAAAAACCTTCAGGTGTTTGAAGGTCGCCTTCTTGTAATTTAGGCCCTAAAACACCGGATTTTTTACATATATTATAGGTTTTATAAAGCTCATACTTATTGTTATAGGCGCTTTTAACCCAGAGCTCCATCTGCATTTCAGATTTGAACGCACGGATCAGCATTGGGCTGTCCATGCTCATGCCGCGAATGGCCATATCGGTGCGAAGGACAGAAAAGTTCCTCTCTCTCATCGCTTCGAGCTGTGGGTTTAAGCGGGGCGTGTCAGAGGGGGCGAAGGAGGTGTTTAATGATGGCGGCGGCGCTGTGCTGCGGCCTTGCAGTGTGGAGCAACCGCTGGAAAAGAATAAGACAAGAGCCAAAAGGAGCATCGTGGTTAATGGCATCCAAAAATGCATTATATCAGCCCCTCATTGCGGAAGGAGGTATGCCCGTTGCGGGCAATGATCACATGGTCATGGATCGTTATTTCAAACGGGCGCGCGGCTTCGATAATTGCATTGGTCATATCAATATCTGCGCGTGATGGTTTTGGATCGCCGCTTGGGTGGTTATGCATCAGGATAAGCGCGGTCGCGCCAAGCTCAAGGCTGCGCTTGACGATTTCTCGTGGATAGGCAGGGGTGTGATCGACCGTACCTGATCCTTGGATTTCATCGGCGATTAGCTCATTCTTCTTATTCATAAACAGGATGCGGAAATGCTCTTTATTCTCATGCGCCATGCTCATATGGCAATAATCCATAAGCCGCGTCCAGTTATTAAGGATAGGCTTTTGCATCAGCTCTTGCTTGATCATGCGCTCGGCGATAGCGAAGGTCGTTTTGATGGCTGTTGCCACATTCTCACTCACGCCATCAACTTGGGTCAGCATAGCGTGCGGCGCGCTCATAAGCTCCGCCAAGGATCCAAATTTTTTCAGTAATGTTTTGGCCAGTGGCTTTACATCACGGCGCGGAATCGCATTAAATAACAACAGCTCAAGCAATTCATAATCTTGCAAGGCATTCGCGCCCGATGAAACAAAACGTTCCCGCAAACGTTGTCGATGCCCCGCATAATGCGGCGCGTCTTTTTCCGGTTTTTGTTTTTGTATCGCCATAGTCATTGAAATTATAAAGCGCCCTGATTTTCTTTGCTCAATACTATGAACAAATATAAGCGGTTTTGCAATGAGCAGGGTGATGAGAGGGGATTAAATTTTTTATATTTTAAAATACTAATAAAGTTTTCATAATTTAGACTTATCTTGGAATATATGGAATTTAAAATAGTGAGGGATACTATGTCTGATTACGGGAAACACCAAACACAACGCATCATGGATTCAGCCGCTAAAGTGGCGATAAATAAGTTTATGCAACAAGATGACGCAGAGAAAATTTCTGCTCTACGCGAGGCTTTGGGTGAAACAGGGGCGATTGACGCAGCAGATAAGCATTAATTATAAACTATTCATCTGTCGTTGAAATGGATTCATTTTCTGATGAAATAGTTACGCTTTTATAGCTGTTCATAATGGCTTTTATATTCTTGCCAATGAAAATTTGTGGATTTGATGGAGATTTAAGATCTTCCTTCTTTTCACGATTTTCTACGGCCTCTTTTGCGATATAAAAAGCCTTTTCCAGATCTGTCGTCTCAAAGAGTGCTTCTTTGAGATAGGCTTGTGCAAAATAGGTGAGATCTGCCTCATCAGAGCATCCGTAAGATTGTCTGTTTTCTGCCGCAGATGTAATAATCAGGGTGTTATCATCACTTATGACGGGAATAAATTTCCCGCTAAAACAAGCGGATATAACAATTATTTTGTTTTTAATACCACTTTCATTCAATAGGTTTAAAAACAATTCTGTACTCAGGTCACGCATTGTGAATTGATGTTTAAGGTTAACACTGATGCCATCTTCCGGCCCGCCGTGACTTGTGATGTAAATCATCACAATATCCTCATCCGTTTGCATGTTTTGTGCAATATGCTTAAGACTGCTACCCAAATTTGTGGCATTTGCCAACGGGTTTTCAAAGGCAGCATCGGGGTTGTTGATTAATGTGACAACCCCTTTATCCATTTTTAATATTTCTTGCATACGTTCTGCCGCATAACGGCTTTCGCGCATGAACACATCTTGATATCCGTAAGAGCCAAAGCTAATACCATAAAGATCGGTTATACCTTTTTGAGATGGTTTAATCTGTGCAAGGGATTGTTCCATCAGGCTTGCCTGCATAGCAAATAATTCTTCACCGGTTAGTTGTTCAAATGGTGTCGGTTCAGACTCTTCGTTATAACCATAATCATAGTAGAAATGTCCCAAATAAATTTGTGTATTGAGACAGTATATAGCGCCAACAGCAATTAGTGCGCCAATAATCTGTTTTTCAATTTTTGTATAAAGAACTGCGCCAATGAGGCGGAATGTAATTAAAAAAGTCCATATTAAACTCAGATTTTCAATGGCCTGATATATGTCGCCCGAATACCAATCTGGAGAATAAGCATCAAGAATAAGATAGGGAATGAATATAAAAAGAAAACTGTTATAAAACATAACCATAAAGGTCACAATTTCGGAATGGCGATGATGTATTGTGGCAATGCCATAAAAGCCAAGAAGGGTAAACGTTAAAAGCCCGGAGTGAAAATAAATCCATCCGGTATCATCCTGATCACCTGTTTGTCCTAGAATGACCATATCAATAAACCAGTGGGTCAATATCATTGTTGCGGCAATTGCAAAAAGTGCATGCCATGATATTTTGAATGATTTTACATCACAAGGCAGACATAGAGCATATTTCAAACCGCATAAAAGGTTTTTAAAATACCAGTTCATTGTGGCTCCTCAACAGAGCTGCCCAGTGTTTCAGGGGGCGCTGTTTTCCATGGGTTTTTTGAAGTCACTGTGGGTGTGTCTTTATTCTTTGCCGATTCCCAAAATTCATGCGCTTGTTTTAAAAAAATATCTGCATCTTCGGGGGAGGTAAAGGCATGTTTGGGAATAACAAGTGCGGCCATTTTATCAATGCAAAATAGGATTTGATATTTTGTTTCTATGATCTCAATAATAGCATCCCATTTGGCAGTTGTTTCGTAATTATCAGAATATTCTTTGATGCCAATTGCGCCTATTGTGAATTCCTTTTGTGATTGGAAGTATCCTTTTGGGTCTGTATATTTTATATCCCCGTGTTTCCATAGGTATTTACATGTAAAATATGGCAAAATTAAAATACAAAGTCCCCATATAATACTTGGTATGAATGAATCGGTATTTTCAAAAAACTGGGTTGTTATATTGTTTATAATTGCTATTGCTGAGGCAGCTAAAATTACGCCAACTATGAATAATGATCCAAGTTTTTTATATATTTTTTGCGTTAATACGGCGCTATATTTATTGTAATCATCTTCCGTGAGTTGTTTTTTTATTGTTATCTCCTCCATAAATTTTACGCTCCATATGGCGGCTTGGTATAGCCTTTTGGCGATAATGTAAAAATCTCGAACCCGTCATCTGTGACCGCCAGAGAATGTTCAAATTGCGCTGATAGGCTTCGGTCGCGGGTTACGGCGGTCCATCCATCAGATTTCAGGACTTTGGTCGCGTAATGCCCCGCATTGATCATGGGTTCAATCGTAAAGAACATGCCGGGTTCTAATACTGTGCCTGTGTTCGGTTTGCCGAAATGCATAACGGAAGGCGGGCTGTGAAAGACTCGGCCAAGACCATGACCGCAAAAATCGCGTACGACAGAGAATCTTTGTTTTTCAGCCACTTGTTGAATTGCATACCCAACATCGCCAAGGGTCGCGCCGGGTTTTACGGCCTCAATCCCCGCCATCATGGAGTCATAGGTCACATCAACCAAACGACGTGCCTTTACAGGAATGTTATCGCCCGCAAGATACATGCGTGATGAATCACCATGCCATCCGTCAAGGATAACCGTGACATCGATATTTATTATATCACCATCACGTAGTTTT
>CAXBFT010000210.1:0-4006 GCA_963974945.1 uncultured Alphaproteobacteria bacterium | reverse complement strand
TCAAAGTGGCGGCTTCCTTGATATTGATAGTGAGGTCGGACAGGGGACAAGCTTCTCTATCTATCTACCGCGCACAAATGATGTGAATGAAGATGAAGATGATGATGTGCCGGTTGAGGCAATGCAGGCCAAAGATCTAACCGGAACAGAATGCATCCTTTTGGTGGAGGATGAGGCCGCTGTGCGCACCTTCTCTCAACGTGCTTTAGCGAATAAGGGCTATGATGTTTTATGCGCCGAAAATGGTGATATGGCACTTGGATTGTTTGAGCAAGAGGGGCAAAAATCGATCGATTTATTGATTACCGATGTGGTCATGCCCGGAATGGACGGACCAACCCTTGCGCAACGGATACGCCAGCATAACCCGAATTTGAAAATTATATTCATGTCCGGTTATACGGAAGATAAGCTCAAAGATCATATGGGTAAAAATATTTATTTTCTTCCCAAACCCTTTACCCTCAAGGTCTTAGCCGCCAAGGTTAAAGATGTTCTGGATGAATAACGCCAGGCAGTGTTCTCTTTTGTTCTTTTTTGGTTGACAAAAGAATAAAACAAGAACATTCTTGTGTGCATAAGATCAAGCACAAGGCATCTTATAATTTGCACAAAGAATGCGACTATGCGAAAAGGGAGTTAAGAACATGAGCGCTACGCCATTACGTCAAGCACAGAGTAAGGATACTAATATGTCACAAAATACAGCCGAAAAGCAAAAAGCCCTAGATGCCGCCTTATCACAGATAGAGCGTGCCTTTGGTAAAGGCTCTATTATGAAGATGAATGGCGAGTTCAGCCCCAATAGCATTGAATCCGTATCAACAGGGTCTTTGGGGCTTGATATTGGCCTGGGCATTGGTGGTTTGCCGCGTGGACGTATTATTGAAATTTATGGCCCTGAAAGTTCAGGTAAAACAACCTTGGCCTTACATGTTATTGCAGAGGCACAAAAATTAGGCGGCACATGTGCGATTGTTGATGCTGAACATGCGCTTGATCCGGGATATGCAAAAAAACTTGGTGTGAATATTGATGAACTTTTGATCTCTCAACCAGATGCGGGAGAGCAAGCATTAGAAATTACAGATACTTTGGTACGCTCAGGCGCACTTGATGTTTTGGTGGTCGACTCTGTTGCCGCGCTTGTTCCTCGAGCAGAGCTTGAGGGAGAGATGGGCGATTCCCATATGGGTTTGCAGGCGCGTTTGATGTCTCAGGCTTTGCGTAAATTAACAGGCTCTATTTCACGTTCACGTACGATTGTTATTTTCATCAACCAAATTCGTATGAAAATCGGTGTGATGTTTGGATCACCTGAAACAACAACAGGCGGTAATGCGCTTAAATTCTATGCCTCTGTGCGTCTTGATATTCGTCGTATTGGCGCGATTAAGGATAAGGATGAAATTGTTGGTAACCAAACGCGGGTAAAGGTGGTTAAAAATAAAATGGCACCGCCATTCCGCCAGATTGAATTTGATATTATGTATGGGGAGGGAATTTCCAAACTTGGGGAATTGATTGACCTTGGCGTGAAGGCAGAATTGGTAGAGAAGGCAGGATCGTGGTTCTCTTATGATGGAACACGTATCGGGCAGGGACGTGAAAACGTTAAAAATTACTTACGTGAAAATCCCAAAATGGCCGAAAAGCTTGAAAAACAAATTCGTGAGAATGCAGGGCTTATTGTCGATGATATGCTTACTGGCCCCGATGATGCAAAAAGCGCAGCAGAAACGGCGGCTAGTGATGTTGCAAATGATAAAGGTTAATCGCCTTTATATCTTATAATGAATTTAAATTCAGGGGCCGCAAAGCCCCTGTTTTTTTGTCTGTCATTTATTGAGATGTTTTTTAACCTATAAGAAGAAAATCACAAGAATGGGAAGCATAATCCCCGATGTAATGCCCATAAGGCTCATCCCGATAATGGCATAAGTGCCGGCGGTTTCACTGATCTGAAAGGCGCGCGCCGCGCCAATACCATGTGATGCAACACCAATGGCGAAGCCTTGCGCTCTTTCATTTTTGATCTTGAACAGTTTGAAAAAATAGGTCGAAAATAATGAACCGCTCACCCCTGTCATAATCACAAAGATAACGGTGAGTGATGGGACAGAACCAATTTTTTTTGCAATCTCAATGGCAATTGGCGTGCTTGCAGATTTTGGAATGATGGCCTGTTGCAAATCAGGCGGTGTATGCGCCATAACCATAAGGAAATAAGCGGAAAACCCCGCGATGGGACATGCAATAAGAACAGTTATAATAAAGGCGGCAACATCCTTTTTTATGTCCTCTAAAAATCGGTAAAGTGGAACGGCGAGAGCAACAATCACTGGTCCTAAAAGGAAATTGATATACTGTGCGCCGTTCATATAGGTCTCGTAGTCAATGCCGGTCAGTTCAACATAGCTAACGCAGCAGATAATGCTCCATAACACAGGGTTAAGCAGGCTGTGGCCATTACATCTTTTTTGTAACGATTGAAATGCTGAAAAACTACACAGGGTAATCATCAATGAGGCAAGGGGGTGGTGTGTGACGTAGATCATATCCATGGCTTACTCCTCCTTTTTTGAAAGGCGCAGGAATAAAAATGCAGTAAGACCAAGTGTTAAAAACATGGTCGAAATCCCCGCAAACAACATAATGGGCCATTGTTGTTGTATTAAATCAAAATATTGAACAACGCCTACACTTGCAGGTACAAAAAGCATTCCAAGCGCAGAAATAAGACCGCGCGAGACAAGATCGATGGATGGATCTATTTTTTTGCGTAAGATCAATGTGATAAACAGCATAATCATCCCGATAATCGCACCGGGGATGGGCAGCTCAAAAAATGTTGAAATAATATCGCCAACAAATAAAAAGGCGATAAGGATAATAAATCCATTAATCATGGTCGTGTTTTTCTAAAATTAGAGTTTATTTACCGCGTAAGAGTCGTTGTTTTTGCTTGCCCCAGTCACGATTTTTTTCTGTTTCACGTTTATCGTGGAGCTTTTTACCCTTGGCGAGCGCAATCTCAAGTTTGGCAAGGCCGCGTTTATCAAAATAGATTCGCGTGGCAACAATGGTCATTCCGTCTTTTGCAACAGCGCCGAGGAGCTTGTTAATCTCACGTTTATGCAGCAGTAATTTACGCGGACGTTGCGCTTCATGTTGTTGTTTCGGGCCTGCTTGCGTGTATTCTGAGATATTCATGTTGAAGACCCAGATGTCACCATTTTTTGGGGCAACATGACTTTCTTTTATGCTACATTGTCGCATTCTAAGTGACTTAACCTCTGTACCCGTCAGCATGATACCTGCCTCAAACGTGTCCAAAAGCTCATAATCAAAATGCGTCTTACGGTTATCGGCCACGGTTGTGTCGGTTGAGATCATGCCTGATTTTCTGGTAGGTTTTTTGGCCATGGTTATTATTCAATCGCAAATGTGTTGAGTATATTCATTGCGTCAAGCGCACGGTCTTCCGGTATGAACAGGTGGTCATGGAAATGGGCGCTGACCGAATTTACACTAATATTTGCATCGGCAAGTTTTCGTGTGATTGCGGCAAGAAAGCCCACAGCCTCTAATGATAAATGGATGTTTAATGTAATCATGCGGCATGGATATTGATACTCTAACCCTGCTTGATCTGCTGATTCTTTTTTCAGGATAAGCGCCGTACCTTCTTTTTCTTTAAAGATAAGTACGGGATCAAATTTAATGGCATCGCTAAAGCTTATGGATGATGAGTGAAACACATAGATACCCTCATGCAAAACGGGTTGCATTGATTTTAGCAAAGTATTGAGATTTGTTTCACCCGTGGCCATGGTTTTTTCCTATACCTTTATTCCCGCATGGGCGAGGGCGGCATCGATTTTATCACGCGCAGCTTTTGTTGCAGGAAGAATAGGCAGGCGCACTTCATCTGTGCATAACCCTAAACGTGAGGCGGCATATTTTACGGGTGCGGGGCTGCTCTCACAGAACAGATCACGGGCAA
>CAXBFT010000209.1:0-4046 GCA_963974945.1 uncultured Alphaproteobacteria bacterium | reverse complement strand
GACGACGAATGGCGGAATTATCCTCCGTCGGGCGCGAATCCTTGACTGCTGTTTCTTCACTGGAACAAAACGGACAGCGCATAAGTGATTACTCGTTCGGGTAAATTGGGAAGCGTTTACAAAGTGCGTCAACTTTCGCCTTAACCGCTTGTTCAACCACCGTGTTGTTATCGGCGCCATTTGCTGCAATACCATCCAAAACTTCAAGGATATACTGACCAACCAATTTAAATTCCTCAACACCGAAACCACGGCTGGTTGCCGCAGGTGTACCAAGACGCACACCTGATGTCACCATTGGCGGCGCAGGGTCAAACGGAACCGCGTTTTTGTTACAAGTTATGCCTGCACGCTCCAACGCTTTTTCTGTGTCTGTTCCTGTCAAGTTCTTCGGACGAAGATCAAGAAGAACGATATGGCTGTCTGTTCCACCAGAAACAATATCGCAACCACCCGTTTTCAAATAAACTTTAAATTCAGGCTTTAATGCTTCACCATAAGCCACTGCTTTTGCTGCAATAACATGCATTAACGGACCACCTTGAATTCCGGGGAAAATGGCTGAATTGATTTTTTTGAAAATTTCAAGATCATTCGTCAAAATCATACCGCCGCGTGGGCCGCGCAATGTTTTATGTGTTGTCGTTGTTGTGACATGTGCATGTGGAACCGGCGAAGGATATGTACCCGCCGCGATCAAACCCGCATAATGTGCCATATCAACGAATAAATATGCACCAACAGAATCTGCAATTTCACGGAAACGCTTGAAATCAATATGACGCGGATATGCAGACGCACCAGCAACAATCATTTTAGGTTTATGTTCTTTGGCCAAACGCTCTACTTCATCATAATCAAGCAGAGAATCACTCTCACGAACGCCATATTGAATTGCATTGAACCATTTACCAGATTGGTTTGGCGCCGCGCCATGGGTCAAGTGACCACCAGCGGCAAGGCTCATCCCAAGGATAGTATCGCCCGGCTGCAAAAGCGCCATCATCACGCCTTGATTTGCTTGCGAACCTGAATTTGGCTGCACATTAGCATATTTTGCACCGAAAAGCTCTTTCGCACGATCGCGGGCAATGTCTTCAACGACATCAGAAAACTCACAACCACCATAGTAACGGCGCCCTGGGTAACCTTCTGCATATTTATTTGTAAAAACTGACCCTTGCGCCTGTAGAACTGCGCGGGATACGATATTTTCAGAGGCAATCAATTCAATGCCTTCTTGTTGACGGTGTAATTCACCCTCAATCGCGTTAAATACTTCTGTATCTGCTGTTTTAAGGTCTTCTGTAAAAAAACCATCACCTGCGAAACTCGCTAAATTCTCTGCTGCATTGCTCATTATACTGTCCTTTTCTTTTATAAAACCACTTAACTTATATCTAATTTCTGAAGGCGAAAATCATGCCTTCCGCCCTCATATTCTGTATTTAAAAACACATCTACAATGTCCATGGCAACCGCTTGCCCAACAATCCGTGCCCCCAAGGCCAGAACATTGGCATTATTATGAAGACGGGTCAAACGTGCCATCGTTACATCGGTGCAATTTGCCGCACGTATCTGTGGATAACGATTAGCCGCAATTGAAATACCAATACCAGTGCCGCATATGATAATGGCACGCGTTACATCATCATTGATGATTTTCTGCGCCGCAGCTTGACCATATTCGGGGTAATCAACAGAATCAGTTGAGTTTGTACCAAGATCAATAAATTCAACTTGGTTGCCAAAATTTTGCATAATGGCTAATTTTAAATCATATCCGCCGTGATCACAGGCAATTGCGATTTTTTCCATTTCCAGGGCCCTTTGCGCTTACGCGCTTACATCTGATTTTTAAGACCTAATATATAGTCTCTAAAGCCTCAAGAAATCAATCCTTTCTTTTTCAAAACATACTCAAGACGCTTTAACGCATTACGTTTCAGCATTTCTTGAGGATGATTAACAGGGCCTTGAATGGAAATTTCGGTAAGGGTTTTTATATCCATAGCAGATACTTTGACAAAGTTGCCCACCGGATGAAACTCTATAATAATTTCCCGCCCCTGTAATGAATTTGTCATTTAAAGAAAATTTCTTACTAAAAACCACCTGAAAAATTAGTTTGTTGCGCCCAAAAACGCTCCAACATTTTCAAAGTTTTATTTAAATCATTCAAACGATCATTTGTGATCTCAGTACCCTCTATATGTTCTTCATGACGATCAAACATATCTGATACCATTTTACGGAGCTCAATCCCCTTGTCAGAGAGGCGTACACGAATGGATCTTTTGTCGTGAACTGAACGCTCCTGTATGAGATAGCCGTTTTCCACCATTTTCTTTACATTGTAAGACACATTAGAGCCAAGGTAATATCCGCGAATAGTAAGCTCGCCCACGGTCATTTCCTCCTCGCCAACATTGTACAAGATCATGCATTGTACGTTATTAATGTCTTGAATATTCTTTTTATCAAGTTCAACCTTCAAAACATCTAGAAAATGACGGTGCAATCTTTCGATTAACTGTATAGATTCATAGTAAGGTGTGGTCACAATATTGCTCCGGATACTTTAAAATTCTTGTTTTACGTGCGCAGATCATAATTAAAGTTTGATCAAAGCGCAAAGTGATTTTATAACTCTTTTGACTTAAGAAAACATAAAATTGTTAGAAAAAACTATGATAAATGCCTTATACCCAGAAAAACGAATGCGCCGCGTGCGCTCATCCCCGTGGATAAGAAATATGGTGGCGGAAAATCATGTCTGTGTAAACGATCTTATTTGGCCTGTTTTCGTTCTGGATGGAGAAGGCCGCTGTGAAGATATTCCATCCATGCCAAATGTGAAGCGTTATTCAATTGATCTTTTGATCCCCCAAGTCAAAGAAGCAGCCACATTAGGCATAAACGCCATAGCCATCTTCCCCATCACTCCGGCGGAGAAAAAAACTGAGGACGGGCGGGAATCTTATAATCCTGATAATTTAATGTGCCGCGCCATTCGGGCCATAAAATCGGCAATACCGGATATAGGCGTTATATCAGATGTGGCGCTTGACCCCTATACATCACATGGACATGACGGGCTTATTATTAATGGTGATGTCATCAATGATGAAACTGTGGATATTTTATCTAAGCAGGCTTTAGTCCAAGCGCAAGCAGGCTCAGATGTAATTGCACCATCAGATATGATGGATGGGCGCATTGGATCGATTCGAAATATATTGGAGCAAAATAACTTTAAAAACACTATGATTATGGCCTATGCGGCCAAATATGCATCATCATTTTATGGCCCTTTCCGTGATGCTGTACAATCATCTGGATGTTTGCAAGGGGACAAAAAGACCTATCAAATGAACCCCGCCAACATAAACGAAGCCCTACACGAAGTTGCCATGGATTTGAATGAAGGTGCGGATATGGTTATGGTGAAACCAGGGCTACCTTACCTTGATGTGATTAGCCGTGTAAAAGCAGAATTCGAATCACCCACCTTCGCCTATCATGTCAGTGGTGAATACGCCATGCTACGCGCTGCATCTCAAAATGGATGGCTTGATTACGATAAGGTTATGATGGAAACATTACTTTCTTTTAAACGTGCTGGATGCGATGGCATTTTAACGTATTGCGCGCGCGACGCCGCAAAACTACTGCTCCGTTTATAATCACAGAAAAAACATACAGTTTCTTGATTTTCAAAGAAAAAAACAGCATTATGGAGTTATCTAATACATTTAGATTCTCTTTTTGCTGCGTATTCCCATTTTTTATTTCTGCGTCATTTTTGATTTAAGTTATTTGCATATCGATGCAGATAATCCGAATCAATAAAATGAAAGGTCTGTTTTCACGATGAAACTACTTGGAATTCTTTTAGTTGTTGTTTGTACATTTGGTGGCCTGATTATGGCGGCGGGAATGGAAAAAGCGATGCACCTGATCACAGGTGTTATCCTCCCTGCTCTGCCTGCGGAAACAGTTATTATTATGGGCTGTGCCATTTCCGCATTCTTAATCGCCAA
>CAXBFT010000208.1:0-4060 GCA_963974945.1 uncultured Alphaproteobacteria bacterium | reverse complement strand
ACTAGCCCAGCCAAACAACAGCAAGTATTTTTTACCCGGGCCAGTATAGATTTTTATTCTTCGCTGTCTTGTTCTGCATCATTATCATTAGATCGACGCAAGACAACACGCGGTACTGTCTTTTCAATTGCATCCGGAACAAACATTACCCCACCAGAACCACATGAATACGCTGTCATAGAGAGTCTCCCTCTTGTTTATATCGTTGTATGCCGCAGATTATAGCCGTTTTTTAAAGCTTACACAAATTTAAAAATGGCGTTTACTACAATTGCATTCAAAAACAACCATAACTTATTGAATAAAAACGATTGGTGCCGCGCAACAATATTACGAAAAAAGGCAAATAAAAACGCCCCAAACAAAATCGGGACGTTAAATTCTTTATAAAATGATCCGCTAAAATCAATTAGTCGATAAGTTTAATATCACCAGCTGATTGCTTGCCACGGTTTTCTTGAATTTCAAATTCAATTTTTTGACCGTCATTAAGTGATCTTAGACCTGCTGCTTCAACAGCCGAAATGTGAACGAATACATCACTTCCACCGTTATCAGGTACAACAAATCCGTACCCTTTTGTAGCATTAAACCATTTTACGCTTCCTGTTTGCGCCATTGTAACGAACTCCTAGTTCTCTAAAGTTAAAAATCAGCTTTGTGGTATTCGAACTGGCCTTATAACTCAGATCGTGAAGTCCCAAAGATTTATCGGATTTAACTTGTTTTTATACCGTTTTGCAAGGGAAAATGTATAAAAACTATGAAATCCGATAAAAAAAATTATTAAAGATCGGGGATAAACACTTAAAAACACTACTAATTTCATCTAAATAAATGTTAGAATTTATCGGCATTTATATCCACACCCCAAGGGGCATACCCAATGAATACAAGCGTAAATGTTCTGGAAAGAAGCGTCCTTCAAGCAGGAAAAACCTTTTTAAAAATAGGGCAGGAAAATGCACGCGCCTATGTTATTCAAAATGGTGAAATATGCGCCTATTTAATGCAAGATGACGAAAAGATTGAGGTTGGGCGTTTTGGTCCGGGAACAATTATATGTGAAATGGCGCTTATGATTGATGAGATTTGTACCCTCAATTATGAAACATTATCGACAACGACGGTCATTACCATCACAAGACAGGATTTCCAAAAAAAGCTTTCGCGCGCAGATAAAAGCATTCAGACCGTTCTTGACCATGCTATTAAGAAAATACAATATTACGAAAATCTAGAGCTTACGAAGGCCATTAAAAATGCCGAAATAGACGGCACAGCCCTTGCCTTGACAAAAAGCCTGACCAAAGACATGACAGAAGATAGAAAAGCGCAATATGAGCAGGCCATTTTGCCGCATATTAACGGCCTTTTAAAAGAGATAAAAAACATTAAGCGGGCTTAAGTCTTGATAAGGTTATTTAAAATCCAACGTTGATCCTCAAGCGCCTTTAGCACATTTTTAATGTTACGCCTGCTTTCTTTTAATTTTGTCAAACGCATAACATCACTCTGCCCTTCGACCTCCCCCCAGATGCGATACATTCTTATGAGGTCTTTTAACCGCAGCATATTATCCCGCATATCTGTGGTCACCTTATCTGCCAGATCTTGATCCTTTTTTATAAAAGGCGTAAGCGCTTTATACTCCTCAACAGCCTGTAATACGGCGCAGCTCTGATTCAGGTCGTCAGTGACATTAACGTAAAAACGCATTTTATGGGCGTAATCAAAAACCTCACCAACCTCATTATCGCGATGCGTAATCGCGCCACAATCCGGCATACGCACGGCATGCGCCGGAGTTGAAAAGATCATCAATATAAATAGAAAAAAATAAAAATGCATATAAAGCTCCTATCGTATAAGAACGCAGGAACACTTTAAGGCTTATGACTGCTCTTTTTTTGTATCCGAGCCAAACCAATAAGCAAAAAATGCGCCAACATCATGCAAAACAACATCCAACAAAGTATCGGGGATGATCTGCGCCTTTAATTCATCACGGATTTTAGCAAGCTCCCCCTGATCAAGCCAGATACCGTCACATTCAGGGCATATATCCAACATGACGGAGCCAAAAGCATGCTCATAATAATTTGCGCCATCAAGCGGACATGTGGTTATATTATTGGTATCAAAATCAGAGCTGTTAAACGCCTGAAATGCATCATCAGGGCGTGGCATAGCAATCACCGCATTCGGTTCATATTTTTCAACCAGGGTTCGAAGAGCGCGATGCCGCATCCAAAGACCTTCACAGCTTGGGCATTCATGGTAAGTAAATCCCTCACCCTGTTTTTCAACCAAATCAATTTTATCTAATGGACATTTCATACCATCAATCCTACAGCAATTTAGAAACCATAACAAGATTTTGCAGCATTGTAAGACGATCTTTTAAACCGTAAAAATGCCTTTTAAAATTGTAAATCCATTAAAATCATGTCATTAAGACACTCAAATTTTTATAGAGCTTATTATTCATGACTTATGTCGGCATAGACTTCGGAACATCTAATATCATATCAGCCGTTGCACAAAATATGCATTCGCCTGCCCTTATCCCTTTGGAAGAGGGAAAAGACACCCTGCCAAGCGCTGTCTTTTTTGTAAGTAAAGATGACCAAGACGATGGTGTCCCCCCCATTCTATACGGGCGTGCCGCCATTAAAGCCTATTTAGAAGATGGCTATGACGGACGCTTTATGCGTTCACCCAAAAAAGTTCTGGGGACAAGCACATTTTCACAAAGCACTGGAATTATTGGTAAAAAAACTAGTTTCAGGTCTATTATTGCAGGATTTTTAAGCCACGTAAAAGATCAATCACAGGCGCATTGCGGCTATGATCTGCCCCATGTTGTCTTAGGGCGACCGGTGAATTTCACCCATGACCCAAAGATGAATGAAACAGCAGAAAATGAATTACGTTCCTGTGCGGTCGAAGCAGGCTTTAAAGATATTTCATTCCAATTCGAACCTATTGCCGCGGCTTTTGCACATGAACGCCATGTTGAGGGAACAAAACTTGCTCTTGTTGCGGATTTGGGCGGGGGGACATCTGATTTTACTATTATTGAATTATCAAAAGACTATATCAATTTACAAGATCGCTCTCATCACGTATTGGGTAATGCTGGTATTCGCATTGGCGGGACGAATTTTGATGAATCCTTAAGTATGCGTAATTTTATGGCTCTATTGGGCAAAGGTGAGACTTATAAGCCACCTATGAGTATGAATGCAATTGATATTCCGCTTTATCTTTATTCAAAAATATCCGACTGGGCGCGCGCATTTGAGGCATATACCCCAGATAGCATACGTTTTGCACAATCAACGCATCGCTATATCAAAAGCGAGAGTGGCCGCGAGAAAATAGAGCGCCTGATCGATGTCTTGGAATATAGAAAAGCGCATAAAATCCTAAACGCCGTTGAGGATGTAAAAATAATTCTGACACAGGAAGAGGACGCGCAAAAAATACTCGATTTTCTTCTTGGAAAACCTGAAATTAGCGTTCATAAAACAGAATTTGAAGCTGCCATTACACGCGAAGTTGATTTGATTGAAAAGGCGCTCAATGAATGCCTCAAGCAATCATCCATTACACATGATCAAATTGAATTGGTCATCTTAACGGGGGGATCAACTGAAATTCCGATGGTACAAGAGATGGTAAAAGCACTCTTTCCTAAGGCAAAAACATCACAAGGTAATCGCCTGGATAGTGTTGGATTGGGATTAGCCATCGAAGCGGCGCGGCGCTATCAATAATGAGAGGTCTGGTTTTTCTTAAATAGGTTGGACATCATCTAATTCAGCCATCTGAACAATACCAATTTTACCATCATAATCACGATCATTAATAGCACAGAGCAAATTAAACTGCTCCGATGTGGCGGCAACAATATTATCTTTACTAAAAGCCGCTTGCCTTAACAAAAAACGAGCCTGCCCTTCACTATCTATTAAATTATTACTCATATCTTTACCCAAAAATTAAAATTCAGACACAAAAAAACCTGCAAAAGCAGGTTTAATTTAAAATACAT